>CAYUAP010000067.1:0-28350 GCA_964442735.1 uncultured Planctomycetaceae bacterium
TTTTGGAGGATGCGGACGAGACCTGCCTGCCGTCAGGCATGGCGTCCACGCTCCCAGGAAATACCAAATTCATAACGACCAACAGCATAATAAAGGATATAATATTGAAAACACTCGTAAAACAATCGTAAAACAATCGTAGAACAATCATCAATTCTGATGTTCCAGAATAAAATCGACAATCGGTTTGGGATCCGGCAGGGAATGGGGATGGTGGTCGTATCCTTTTTTCATAATGACCTTGAGAGGACCACCAATTTTTTCATAACGTTCCTTAAAGATTTTGGTATTTTCTTCCCAGGGAACGGCAGTATCTGCATCGGCACACAGAATCAGGATCGGAACCTTTTTTTTCGCTAGAAATTCGGCGTTATCGACCGGATTAACCTTGCTAGCCAAAGCTTCCTGTTCGGTATATTTGTAATATTTCAGAACATTCTGCCATTCGGAAACGGTCTGACTTGCTTTTCCGAATCCACCGGGCCAGGATTTAAAGTCAAGAACAGGGTTATCAATATAGATGGAAGCAACTTGTTCCGGATAACGAACAGCCCAATTTGTAACATAAAGACCGCCACGGCTCATTCCTTCCAGATTAGCCTTTTTGGCCAAGCCCAATTTATTGGTTAAGAACAGATAATAATTCTGCCACAAGGCGACGGAATCAGGAGAACCAAGCATGGGGGCCGAATCAATATAGCAAACATGAAAACCAAGTTTCAAAAGAGCCAGATCCGTCTGCGGTTCATGGCCCCAAAATCGGGCCCGCCATATCCAGGGCAATCCCTCGGCCACGTTTTGCGGTACAACAACTTTACCGGCACGACCCTGAAATGTCAACTCAAACATTTTATAGCCGAACCAATCGACAGGCGCCTTAATCGTTATATTGTCTTCCGAATGATTTACACACTCAAGAAGAATCTCTTCCGGTGTTTTTGCCTGAAGTATCGAGTGATTGAGAAATAAAAGAATACTTAAAATTACTAACCCCAAAAGATATTTTTTCATATAGACCTCTAAATTATAGACCTCTAAATTATAAAATGATAATTATAAAATGATAAAACATAGGTCAAACACAGACGTTCCACCTGGTATCAGGTACAAACGGATGTTCCGTCTGTCAAATAAAAATCACAAACAACAATTAATCGGCCCCTCGGGAATCCTCCTGCTGTTTTTGGAGATTCTCTTCTATTTGTTCTTTTTCGATATGTGAAATTTTATTCAATCGTCGAAGATGACGACCTCCTGCGAATTCAGATTTCAGCCAGATTTCAACCAAACGATCAATAGTCTCTTCGGACAACATATCACCGGAGAGGCATAATACATTCAGATCATTATGGCGACGGCTCATTTCGGCGGAAACTTCATCGGTAATAGGAGCGGCACGAACACCGGGAAATTTATTGGCGACAATACTCATACCGATACCCGTTCCACAGATCAGGATACCTCGATCAACAATTCCCTTGGAAACTGCTTCGGCAACCTGGGATGCGATATCAGGATAGTCCACAGGCTGTACATTTTCAATTGAAGGACCAATTTCGGTAACCTGATGACCGGATTCTCGAACTAAATAACATACATTTGTTCGAACACGAATCCCATGGTGGTCACTTCCAATCATGATTTTCATCTTTAATTCTCCAGATCTTTAATAACCGCTTCTACTGCTTCACACAATTTATTGGCTTCGTTTTCCGTAGCGGCTTCGGCTATAATTCTAATAACAGGTTCCGTATTACTAGCCCGAATTAAAACCCAGGCATTGGGCCAGTCGATTCGTAAACCGTCCTGACGACTGCATTCCAGTGTGGAATACTTTACCTGAAGAGCGTTTAAAACGGTTGGAAGAAGAGCAGGGTCCAATGGTCTTTTCCGTTTGACAATGGCATAGCCTGGAAATTCCTTCGCCAGTTCCGCTACGGTATTTTCGTTTCGTGCCATTGCTTCCAATATATTTGCCATACCGACGAAACTGTCCCGAACAAGTCCGACACGAGGATCGATCGGACCTCCGTTCCCTTCTCCGCCAAATAACGCATTCTTCTCCAACATGAGATCGACAACATTGGCCTCGCCAACCGGAGATCGAAGGCATTGACCGCCGAACTCCGCAGCAATATCAATCGACATTCGACTTGAGGCACAATTAATGACCAAGGTACGATCTTCTGCCCTGTCTTGACTCTTTTGAAGAATATTACGTGCACAAAGCGCCATTGTATATTCTTCCCCGAGATATTGACCATTTGCATCGATCACCGCCAATCGATCAGCATCGGGATCCTGGCAAAAGCCAATATCGACACCCGCCTCCTTTACCTTGTCGAAAATCGAACCCAAATTATCGACAATAGGCTCCGGAGTATGCGAGAAATAACCGTTTGGTTCTTCTCCGCACAGAATAAAATCACAACCCAATGCTTCCAGGAGTTTCCGGCCCAGAAGGGCCCCTGCACCATGATTGGAATCCAGGAGAACGCGGAATTTGCGTTTGCGAATTAAATCAACATCAACCGTTTTCAGGACAATATCCAAATGACGGGCAATTGTATCGTCTATTTGAGATCGTTTACCCAAATTATCCACGGACACCCAGGCTGGAGAAGTATTTTCCAAATCGTGATATTTTTTCAAGACAACCGCCCCGTCAACCGCCGGAATAACTCGCCCCTGGGAGGAAAATAACTTGAGACCATTGTATTGCGGTGGATTATGACTAGCCGATATCTGAATTCCGCCCGCAGCATTATACTGGCGGACTAAAATACCAGTCGTTGGTGTGGCAGCCACACCACCATCCAGCGTTGAATAACCGGCAGCATTGAGTGCCGCATGAATAATATCCGCATAAATGGCCCCTGAACGACGACCATCCCGTGTTACGACGAAGGGACGATGATCTTTCGCTACTGCCGAATAGGCCAAAACATAACGCATAACGACATCCGGCGTTAAAGTCTGCCCGATTTCGCCGCGAAGTCCCGATACACTAATTATTAATGGTGATGCCATTATAATTCTATCCTGTCCATTTGATGTTGTTTAAGAATTTCAATTATTTCTCGTTTTTAACGAGTTCACGGAATGCTTCCAGAATCTGCCTGGTGTACGGACCAGGCTTGCCCGTTCCGACGATACGACCATCAACTTCAACCACAGGAATCAATTCAGCGGCACTCCCTGTCATAAAACATTCATCGGCACAATAAACATCATGTCGGGTCAAGGCCTGTTCCTTGAAATCGATTTTAAGATTTTCGGCCACTTCAATAACCGCATTACGTGTAACGCCCTCAAGAAGACAGGCATCTGTCGGCGGTGTTCGGAGTTTGCCATTCTTGACGATGAAAATATTATCACCAGTACATTCGGCAACATCACCTTTATGGTTGAGCATCATGGCTTCTTCACAACCGGCGAAATGACCTTCAATCTTGGCTAGAATATTATTCAGATAATTGAGCGATTTAACACGTGGACTCAAGGAGTCAGACGGCATACGAATCGTACTGGCCGTCACAATTTTAATGCCCGTATTATATAAATCAGCGGAATAGAGTTTGAGCGCGTTCGTTATTATAACGACCTGTGGATTTTTACATAAATAGGCGTCCAGACCAAGGGTTCCAATACCTCGGGTTACAATTAAACGGATATAACCGTTTGAAATATCGTTCGCCTTAAGTGTCGAATAGATGGCGTTCGCCATTTCTTCCTTCGTCATGGGAATTTCGAAGTAAAGCGACTTGGCCGAATCCCACAGTCGATTTAAATGGGTTTGAAGTCGGAATACTTTTCCGTCATAGCTCCGCATTCCCTCGAATATACCATCTCCATACAAAAAACCATGATCAAAAACACTGACTTTTGCGTCTTCTTCGTTGACCAAACCACCATTCATGAAAATTTTTAAGCTCATAGTACCTGCTCGTTTGATTATTGTTTGTTTTAAAATTTTAAGAAATACCTTTATTCAAACCAATTCCGTTTTTATTTTACCATTTTCGTGCACCTTGACAAGCGAAAAGAAAAAAATCAGCGCCAAAAAAGCGGAAACATCTTGTTTCAAGAGGTTTTTTGAGATATAATCGATTTTAGAAATGGGATACGGAAAAAAATGAAGATGTAAAAAAGTTCCCTATCGTTTGCAGGCTGGTGCTTCAAGTAGAAAAGTTATAACCGTTCACAGATATAATGTGAAACCATGGATATAATGTGAAATCATGGATATAATGTGAAACCACAGATAACACTGATTTTCACGGATAGTTTTTTGGCAAACAAACTTTTTTATGATAAAATTATTTATTATCATAGATAAAAAAGTTTTGTTTGTTATTGTAAAATATTATATTTACGACAGACTATCCGTGTTTATCCGTGATATCCGTGGTTTCAAAATCGTTCGTAAATGGCGACACCAAAAGAGATCTGTTTTGTGGAAAACGTGGATAAAACGTTTGTGTTTTTTGAAGGGACAAAACAGTCGGAAACGTCTGTTTTGAGGGGAAGTGGACGAAACATCCGTGTTCTCCGCCTCTCTGTCAAAAAAAATTTATCCCCTCCACACTCCGGTGAACAGGAGGAAATGTTCTTCAAGAAAATAATGTCATGATTTCCTCCGCCGGATGGAATGACCGAAAATCAACAACCATTACAATAAATAAACCAATGACTGATAAATCAATATCCGATAAATCAATATCTGATAAATCAATATCTGATAAATCAATATCCGATAAACCAATATCTGATAAATCAATATCTGATAAATCAATATCTGATAAATCAATATCTGATAAACCAATATCCGATAAACCAATGTCCGATAAACCAATATCTGATAAATCAATATCTGATAAATCAATGTCCGATAAACCAATGTCCGATAAACCAATATCTGATAAACCAATGACTAATAAAGCAACGAATTATTTTATGATTCTTTTTATTATCGCCTTTTTCATTAGAGGAGTGACTGTTTTCTATAATACAGATAGTTTTCAGTCCGATCCGGACAATTACAAGCGCCTGGCCCATAATATAGCCGATTATGGTGTTTTCGGAACAGCGGAAATACCGACCGCGTTTCGTCCTCCGCTTTATCCACTGATTCTGTGTGGAATGTTCTCAATAACGGTAGACGAACATCGTGGTCATAACGTTCACAGTCTAACCGATAAAATACGACTGTCGGAGAATGCTGCGATTGCTCTGCTCCATTGGATTCTCGGCTTGGCAACCGTTCTTCTAACCTGGAAACTAGCCCTTTACCTTCATTTATCCGAAAAAGGAGCGTTTCTGGCCGCACTTCTGGTAGCGATTGATCCCATTTTACTTCAGCAGTCACGGCTTGTTATGACCGAGACGCTAGCGGCGTTTCTCTCCACTTTAATTCTAGTGATTCCTGCCAGGTTTTCCGACAAGTTGCCCCATAGTCTTGTTTTCTTCTTTTGGGGAATTTTACTCGGTCTCGCCGTCTTGTGCCGACCGGCGTTTCTGGTATTCGTCGTTTTGATTTTTATTGGACTTCCAATATTTCATTTTAAAAATGTATCTATTGGTGTTTTTTTCATTTTACTGATCGGATTGGGAGTGGTCCTCCTTCCCTGGACAATTCGTAATTCACATAACTTCCACAAAAATATCTTTACGACGACCCATGGGGGCTATACGCTTTTACTGGCCAATAACAATTTCCTTTATGATCATTACAACAAACATTATCCTTGGGAAACGGTCTGGGATCCCGGGGAATACCATACCTGGTATCAACAAAAACTGGCCCAACTGAAATCGGAACATTATCAGGCAACCCCGGCGGAACTGGAACTTTATCAGGATAAAATGGCGCAGGAGGATGCCCTTCAAGTTATAAAAGAGCGTCCCAAAGACTTTATCCAATCAACGATCATTCGAATCGGCAATCTCTGGCAGTTTCTCCCCTATCGAACGGAAGAAACGAAATCCGGAGACAGTTCGATTACAAAAGTGGACCTTGCCCGATATGCCATTGGCCTCTTTTATCTTCTTGAATTTCTGGGTCTACTGGTCGGAATCGTTACACTATTCCGCAAAAAGAAAAATAAAGCTGTCACCTCGTTGTGGCCGTCCTGGGGCTGGATCATTCTTCTGATCCTGTCCGTTCAACTCCCCCATCTCTTCTATTGGACAAATATGCGTATGCGCGCTCCGTTAATCGTCGCCGTGGCCCTTCTGGTTAGTTTATCCCTAAAAAAAGAAGAAGGCGGAAAAATTATAAACACCATGGATAATCATGGCCAACAAGAAATAGGGGAATGCTTTTTGAAGTGAAAAAAAGGTATCATTTTTTTGCGCGACAATCCATCCCTGATAAAGCCCCATTCCGGAGATCAAGGTACAAGACAGATGGACAACCGTACAAACAGTCCAGCGAAAGCACATAACATACGCGAGATGCTCCGGAGGCAATGTCGTCAAATATATACTTCCATAAATGATATTTTCTATCGAGGCAAAAGTCAAGGCGGCCAAAATGGCAGATAAATAAAACTGCCATCGGTATTGAACGTACCAAGGTTTGTTTTCCAGAAGAAAAATCATACATGACTGTTTGAGATTTTCTTCCAAAAAAGGACCGATAAACACCAGATTCAACATGTCAAATATCGAATATATCGAATAGACGTTCATTGAAAACAAACAGCCGAACAAGGCGAAAACGCCTCCGAAAATGCTTCCCGTAAAGGTTACAAAAAAAATCGTCAAACCAGATATTTTACGGCCGTGAACTCTAATGGAATCCTGAACAGAGACCGACTTCAATTCCGTATAACAAGGTTCCTCCTGAACGGAACTGTACATAGTATCCTTGAATGTATCCTTGAATAATGTATTATTTTTATCGTCGATCTCGTTCGGTTCCGATTTTACAGGCTCGTTGAAAACAGGTTCATCTTCAATGGAAAATAAATTCTTGTTCATTCTGTTTTTTCACGACAGGGACGAACTGCCGTCGCATACGCAAACAGTATCAGACCGTGAACCTGTCCACTCTGTTTCTGCGTCGTTTCCTGCATACTCGTTTCGTAACGGACATTAAAGACCCATTCGGCCCCCCATTGTTCCGCATCCTGCATTAAACGAATCAGGGCAAGTTTTCGGGCATCAGTCGCCAAACGACCATACATCTTTAACTCTCCACCAAATATCTTTTTCCAAGAGGAAAAAAAAGAAATGAAATAGCAATTCGCAATCGCAACGGAACCGGTAACCAGTCTGGCCTCGACATGACGAAACTCCTCCGGATAGGTTTTTATATTAACCACTTTTATTTTATTGTCCATACGGAGAAATTCATCTCTGATATAATTTTGCCGAATACGATTTATATACCAATAGATTAAATAGGAACCTCCCAACATTCCTACAACAATCACAATTGTAATAATTAATTCCATGTCCATGATTACATTCCATATATTACAGGTCTTCGATAACAACAGCCGTACCGTAAACGTAAAGTTCTGCCGCGCCCGCCGTAATACTGCTGGTCGCAAATCGCACGTTGACAACCGCATTTGCCTGAAGTTGCTCCGCCTGCGCCATCATACGCGTCATGGCCTCCCGACGCGACTCAATCAGAAGCTCGGTATATCCCTTTAATTCACCACCAACAATATTCTTTAGCGAGGCCGCAATATCACGACCTATATTCTTCGCCCGAACTGTATTTCCCTGAACAAGACCCTTTAACGCGACAATCCGTTTCCCCGGAATTGTTTCCGTATTAACTACAATCATGATTTTTCCTCTTTTACCAGATTTTACGGTTGAACTTGATATACCTGAATTTTTTCCTTCGCCTGATCCGAAAAAGCAGACCATTCCGGAGGATAAAACGGCTGAAGTATGTCCGATTCCACAAGAAGGGTAAAAAGCGTACCATTTATTTCCGAATCAGTAAAACCGTAATTTCCTGAACTACAAAACCGCTCCAATTCCCCTTCATTTACAAGAATATATTTTATTCCGGCATTTGTCAAGTTCTTTTTTAGAATTTTTTTCTGAATGATGGCAATAATTCCATTATCTGATTTTTTGACCGTATCTTTCATATATTTCATCAGTGGGGAATGATCCCAGCAGGTACTATAAAGAACAGGTACCTGAAACGCAAAGGCGTTGGCATCACCAATTAAAAGCAGTTTTTCATTTTCCCCCAAGGCGTCTGAATGGGAATTAAACCAGACAGCCCAATCAGAAAAACGTGTGGAATCCAGAACAATACGGGCAGGAGCCACCATATAATCCCTCTGATTGAGCATCGACAGGAAAAATGAATACCAGCCGCAAAAGAACAAAACTACAATCACACCGGTTCGAATCCACTTCAGGAAAATCGCCAAATTTCTATTGTCTTTATTAAAGACTTTTCTTTCATAAAGGGCGAGCGCGCCCGATAGTAAAACGGCAATAAAAGGGAGAACCGGTACTAAAAAACGGATCAGTCGATGCGTACAGAACCCCCAGAGCAAGAGGAATAAAAAGACATATCCAATCATTCCAAACCAAATCCATTGTCGCAAATGGGTCGGTATCATTTTGAAATGTTTCAGGAAGAAAAGAGAAGCTCCCGGCACAAAAACACAAAACAGAATAATAAAGGGCGAAGCGCCAATATCACGAAAAACAACATCGTTAATATGTCTGCCAAAGGACGCAATACTTTGCTGGTCCGGAGAATGTGCCCTCTGCCATCGCCGATTTATTTCCTCCGACCAGGAACCGGTTGAATCTCCAAAAACATTCCAAGCAAGGGGATAAACAGGATTACCGGTGATAATACTGTTTTTCAAATACCAGCCTCCTCCAATAATGCAAACGGTCAAGAGAAAACAGGCCAGGGGTGTCATTGCACGGAGACAGGAACGTATGCTCTTTTTCTCCATTCGAACGAGATATCGTCGGATCAACAGGATAAAAAGAACACACAATACTGGAAGTAAAAGAAAAACAACGGCAGTATATTTAATGGCAATCGCAAATCCAGTACACAATCCGGATAACAAAACGGCTTTCGTTGTCGCGCTTTTTCGAACTAAAAATGTCATGGCGTAAAAAGTGGCAAATATCGTCATACCGAGAACGCCATCATTCAGACCTATGGAAAAAACCTGATAATTCCAAATAAAGGAGAGATAAACTAAAACGGCTATTAAACAGGCACTATAGGAACGGAACCAGCGAAGAACAAATGAATAGATCCCCAAGGCTGTTATCAAGGAGACTGCATTGACAATCGCTTTTCCGACAAGTGCGGATTCCATTCCGGAACCGTAAAGGAGACTTCCCCATAAATAGAACATCTCCGTTCCAAGTGGCATGTTCAAATAAACATTGTGATGAAAAAAGGACAACCTTCCCGATTCCAGAATTTCACGTGGTCCTTGAAGATGATATTCAAGCATATCATACTCGAAGGTCGGCAGAAGACTACCGAACGAATAAAGTAGAACAAAGGGAAGGAGAAGGAGAAGAAACAGGGCCATTCGATGCCTTTGTATCGTTGAATCGGACTTTTTGGACATTTGCTTCTGCTCTTGTCGAAGATAATACAGACCGAGCAAGGCCATCACAACCGTCATGATTTTAGGAGCAATAATCCAACGAATCCCTCCAGACCAGGCGAGAATAAAGAAAAAAAGGGACCAGAGCGCCAATCCACAGACCAGACTGAAAAACAGACGTTCCGACTGATTCAAAATGGAATGGATTTTAAGCATGTCCAGAAGGAAATATCCAACTGCCATTACGGCTAGAAGAACCGTCCATTTCCAACAGAGTACAATAACCCGACAATCGAAAACGGCAATATGGTCGGAATAGCTGTTCATTAACCCCCAAAAGAGTTCCGGGGATAGAAGTGGAAACAAGACAAAAAAACCACGAGAACAGGAATCCTGTCCCGACTGAATCGATAGAGGCTGTATAAAAAAAAGAACTACAGCCAGAATTGCCAGTCCCGCCGTTGTCAATGCCATTATTTCAACAAAAGACCAGGAATGTTTTGCCTCTGGTCTTTTGTCCTTTATCTTTTTATTGCGAATAGATGCAGTCAATTATAAATTACTTCTCTTCTTTTTTTGATTCCTGTTTTTGCTCTTGCTTAAATTGATCGGCAGGAACAATCATTCCAGGACGAACAACACGAATGGATTGGCGTTGACCACTTTTATTGGCATCCGTAGTATCCAGGGGGAGACTCTCAATTGCGGCAGGACGTTTGGCAGGGGTCAAGTCCAGTGTTTTTTTCTGTCCGCCACGGAAATACTCCACTTTAATGGTTTTATCTTTATTTTTATCGATGATTTGACCAACCATACTTCCATCGGTCAATTTCACTCCGTCTAAAGTAACGATAACGTCATATCGTTTCAGTCCCGCCTTTTCGGCCGGTGAATTCGGGAGCACATTTAAAACGAGAACCCCTTCCCCCTCCGGCAATGCCAGTTGAGCGGCAAGAACATCCGGGACAACTTGAATCGAAGCCCCCATCCAATATTCACTCAATTTTATCTGATCCTGTGGCACTTGTCCGAAGGAAAATGAAGAAGGAGAATTACTAAAGAATCGTTTCATTTCTTCCGCTTGACGCTGCTGCTGCAGTCTCATTTTTTCTTCGAATTTCTTAATAATTTCAGCAGGATTACCTAAAAAGAGATCATCAGGAATATCACTAAACTGTTCCGAACGTAATAAAGAACCTGGTACAGAACCTCCATCCGGAAGCGTTATTGTTGCCGCTTCATCGGTGGTATTTTCTACAACATCTTCAGAATCTTCTATTAGTTTACCATTCTGCCAGACTTTTTTTGTTCGAATTGTTTTACCGTCCGGTCCGCGTCGATTCTCAATAACGACGGAATAGGAAGAATTTCCTTCTGTGGGCATCGTTATTATTTGATTATGTTCTTGTTCCGTTCCCGGCTTTTTTTGCGCCTCGGCTTTTGCCGCAGTCGAATCGGATAATTTTTCTTCAGAAACAACTTTAGGCTGTTTGGGTTCTTTAAGCTGTTTCGTTTCGGCTCCTATCGTCGAATAGACCAATGAACTAAAAAAAGCAAGAGTCAATACACAACCACAACCAATAAACAATGCTAAAATTTTTTTCATCTTCTAAACTCCTTTTTTAAAGACCCTTTTATGTAATAACGTTTAAATCGGAACTCCTCAAAAGGGAAGGATCCAACGGCCCTTCGGCAGAAAATCCCGCGTCATGGCTCTCTTCGCTTAAATAGCCCAATCCGTTTAAATAAATCTCTTCATTTAAATAGATCTGTCCGCTTAAATAGATCTGTCCGCTTAAATGGTCTGTCCGTTTAAAACGTTCCACAATAAAATACATTATTGATAGTAAAATACATTACTGATAGTGCGATGGATTCTTTGTATGAATATAATACGTATCCACCGGCACAATGAGAACCCGTCCATCCTTGAGTGGAAAAACAAGTTCTTCGAATATAGTTTCCACATCGTGTCCGTTCTTGCGCATTTTTTCGATTTGTTCTTGAGAATTTTTTTGACGAATTTTCTTGAGTGACTCCGGATTGTAACTATTCGACTCAATACAAGGAACAACAAGATTATCCAAATTGCGTTTGGCACTTTTTAATGTTACAAGTTTAACCGGTTTCCCATTCTGTTCTTTATTCAATTCATTGGAAACTATGGCTGTATCTTTTTTATCATTCGATAAAGAAGTGATAATATCTTCTCCTTTATTGAGATCATTTTTATTGGGATCTCTATTATTTGTGATTAAAGGAACGTTATTTAAAGATTCCTTCGAACCATTAACCACAAACGGTTCATTAGAACCGGAACCATGATTGGATTTAAATCCGGATCGATTATAGATCATCAGCATTAGAATACCAGACAGCAAAAAGGCAAGACAAAATCCACCGACCATGGCCAATATAATATTGTGCCAGGAAGTTATTCGCCCTCCACCGCCCGATCCGCCATCATATGATGAACCCCGAGACCAATCCGAATATTTTCCACGATGCATGGGAATGATGATGGGTTCCGAATAGGATGAATTATCCGAATTCGTCATGGCAGGCGAGACGTTAGTTGCCGACTGTTCAGAAGTCAGAATATCGTTGGACTGTGGTTCCGTAGCCAGAGCCGCATTTCCTTGAATGGACCAGGGACCAGAATCCTGCGGTGAACTCGTGTTGATGTTTTTTCCATTATTCCCCGTCATTTCCATAACGGAAACCGGAGGTGTTTGCTGCATAACCGTCGTTTTTTCGGAAATTTGATAAAATGGCCCCGTCCCCGACAAGACACTACTAATACATTGCGCCTCTAAAAAAGCGATGGCACAAAAGCGCCAACCGCCATTAAGATGATCCATGCGAATCAGCAAGCTTTTACGGTCCAGTTCGTCTAACTCGCCATCTACAAGGAGTTCTATCAGAAGTTTATCTTCCGGAGTCAATTCTGATAATAGTTCGGGTTTATTTGCCATTGTTATATCAATCGTTCTTTATGCCAGATCAAAAAAGTACCCGGAACATTTAAATAATGTTCCGACTCTTTTTATCTAACATAAAACACAAAATTATCATGGAAAACGGAAATTTTATATACATAATGCGCGACACGTGGTTTTCACTCCCTTTAATCGTTTTAATCCACTCAATTATAACCATTAATTACAACCATTAATTATAACAACTCAATATAACCAATTAATTATAACCATTAATGATAATCATTAATTATATACTCAAGGTCGTTATAAAAGTCTATATTTCAAAACAAGCGAGACGCCTGTTTTGGAGGATGCGGACGAGACCTGCCTGCCGTCAGGCATGGCGTCCGTGCTCCCGGGAAATGCCACATTTATAACGTCCTAAAGTACAACTATCGTGTATAACCATCGTTAAGGGGAATCAATGCTCATTTTACTCAATTTTTCTCGCAACAGTGTACGAGCACGATGCAATCGAGCCTGAATTGCCGAAACGGTTGTTCCCAACTTCTCTGCCATTTCCTTGTAACTCCATTCATGGATATACTTTAAAAGGAGAAGTTCCTGGAGATTCTTCGGCAGTTCGGCCATGCACTTGCGAACACAGGCCATTCGTTCCTGTCGCAGAAGCCAGGAGAGAGGGTCCTCCTGCTTGGTATCGTACTCGACAATAGGTACTTTTTCCGTATAACGGTCGATCAATTTGCGTTTTCGGCCCATACTACGCCGATAAAGCAACGATTGTGTTACCGCTAAACGATATAACCATGGCGATATTTTTGTTGGATCGTGAATAGGAGCCTTCTGACGAATCGTGGCTAAAGAAACCTCCTGAAAGACTTCTTCAACCGCGGCTTTTTCGCCAACTCGGGCCGCAATCACCGTTCGTAACCAGCTTTCGTTTTCCCCGAGTGCCTTCTCCCAATCAATGGCAGGTGCATCCAAAACAGACGCCTCCTCTCCCGCAGGCGATATCGTCCCGGAGTCTTCGTCCGATCGAGTACCCTCCAGCAAACCCGATTCCAAAACATCGCTTGGAATAGATTCTGCCAGTGCCTTCTCCGGAAAAGCTTGCGCCGTATCATTGTTCATTGTGTGAAACCTTCGTCTGCTTTTTCTATTTCAATCGAATCCTTCCGATAAAAATAGAATTCCATGGTTATTGTTACCGTTCCCCTACCTGTTGTTGTAATGTATTTTCTAATATTTATGCCATTTGTGAAGGAGGGTGACGATTCTGGCAAAAAATACGTCTTGTGGATATCGTTGTTTCACCATCAGGATTTCACCATCAGGATTGTCAAGATACCTTGGAATAAAAAAAGCCGCCCCTGTTAAGGGTCGGCTTTTTAGAACGTTTCCAATTAACCCTTTTCTACTATATTAACTCAAGAGAAAGGAAATATCAAGAGAAAAGAATTGAATCGGGGATATTTTACCTATAAATATCACATAGTACCTAATTTTTCGATTAAATCGACCGCGCGGCAACTATAACCCCATTCATTATCATACCAGGAAAGAACCTTAACCATGTTGTCTCCCATGACAGTGGTCCATTCCGGAACGAAAATGGAACTGTGACTATCGCCAACAATATCAGCGAGTACGATTGGATCTTCATTATAATCGAGAATGCCTTTCATGGCGCCTTCGGCGGCTTCTTTCATGGCGGCATTAACAGCGTCTTTTGTAACCGGCTTGGCCGTTTCAACGGTCAGGTCAACAATACTTCCAGTCGGAGTCGGAACGCGGAGGGAAATTCCAGTTAATTTGCCGTCAAGTTCGGGAATAACCTGTCCAACAGCTTTCGCGGCACCTGTGGTGGTCGGAATAATATTCAAACCGGCAGCTCGTCCACGATATATGTTCTTGTAGGGAATATCCAAAACGACCTGGTCGTTCGTATAGGAATGTACGGTTGTCATTAAACCTTTAACAATACCGAAACGATCAAACAGAACCTTGGCGATAGGAGCCAGACAGTTGGTAGTACAGGAAGCATTCGAAACAAAGACGAGGTCTTTATTGAGCTTGTCATCGTTGACACCAAGAACACAGGTCAGATCGGGACCTTTAGCCGGCGCGGAAATAACAACCTTCTTGGCTCCGCCGTCAATGTGGCTATCAAAACCAGCAGCAGTCTCTGTTTTGCGTCCGGTAAAACGACCGGTACTCTCCAGAACAATATCCGCTCCCAATTTTCCCCACGGAATATTTGCAGGATTGGTCTCTTTGCTAATCGGAATCTTTTTGCCATTGACAATCAGATTTGTTTCATCACAGGAAACCTCTCCCTTAAAACGACGATGGGTACTGTCATATTTTAACAGGGTTGCAAGAGTTTTTGTATCGGTTAAATCGTTAATCCCGACAATATTAAATTTCTCCGGGGTCTCCATCATACGACGGAAAACAAGACGACCAATACGACCGAAACCATTAATACCAACGTTCACTGCCACTAGAATTCTCCTTCTACTGAATTTTGTGAAAAATGTTTGTCGAGAATACCCTAACGATCCTGACTCGACAATACAATATTAACATTTTTTATCTATTATAATAACTTCAATAATTTCCGCAAGCCGTCCCAAAAACTATTTTGAGCTCTTCCTTTCATTCCACTATTTTTAATTTTTATGGTACCAACTTTCATTCCTAATGTTTTTTGTCGCTATATTTTATTTTCGTATAATAATAAACACGGAGCGTTTACAAAAACATCGAATAATATTGGTCATGACAAAGATTATTTTTTAAATTCTATCAAAACAATCGTCATCTACAGGTCATATTGGGAATCGATAAAAAACAATTCTTTATTATTTTATAAAACTAAAAAATTTTCTTGCCTAAACCGAAAAAAGAGATTATAATAAAGATATTAATAGAGAATAGTTAAAATATTGGCGAAGTATGGGTTATCAATTCGATTCTATGGTTGAAATATTATTTAATGAATATCTGGCGAAGTGGGGCAGGTGTAAAGCCCATTATAAAAATCTTGAAAGATAGAAGGAAACTTGAAGTATAATGCTATTAGTAGATAAACCAGCCCCATTTCGATATCAGGTCACTTGTCCGCATTGTTGGACGGTTTTTCCATCGGAAAAGATTTTATGGATAGCGGAGTCACCAGACCTGACAGGAGACAGTCGATTAGGAGAATTCGCAAAACAGCGATTTCTTCCCATCGGATTTACGCCGGAAGGTAATGCTCTTGATTTACGGGGATTCCCCTGTCATCGGCTAGCCTGTCCCCATTGTCATTTACCCATTTCCCGATCATCTCTGGAGATGCCCCCCTACTTTATTTCGATTGTCGGAGCCCCTTCTTCCGGAAAATCCTATTTTTTGGCCGCCATGACATGGACTCTGCGTAAAGTATTCTCCCAATATTTCACCTTGAGCTTCGCCGATGCCGATATGGAAATGAATTCCCGACTCCAACAATATGAAGAAATGCAGTTCTCCAATAATAATCCGGAAAACTATGTTCAACTGCGTAAAACGGAAAAACAGGGTGATTTATACCACGAAATTATTCTCGACGGCCAAAGCTTTACCTATTCCAGACCATTTCAATTTTCTTTATGCCCTGTTAAGGGACACCCTTCGTTCGACAAAAAAGAAGAAATTTCCCGTCTGATTACAATGTACGACAATGCGGGCGAACACTATCTTCCCTCCGATGACGATGGCGATACCGCGTCCAAACCAGTTACGCGCCATTTGGGAATCAGTGAATGTTTTTTCTTTTTGTTCGATCCGATTCAGGATATCAATTTTCGAACTCTATGTGCTTCCAATACGAATGAACCTCAACTATGTAAAACGTATGCCAATGAATTTCGATGGACACCATTGCGTCAGGAAATGGTAATGACGGAAATGATCAATCGGACTCGTCAGTATCGAAACATTCCCATCAATCGTCAAATTTCCAATCCAGTGGTCGTTATTGTGACCAAATATGACGCGTGGAAGGATATGCTCCCCATCAACATTAGTCAACAGCCCTGGATCCCCTCCCCAAATGGTGACGGAGCCTCCCTCCTCCAGATCGACTATATTCGTCAAGTTTCCAATGCTGTCCGCTGTTTATTTGTGAAGCATATCCCCGATTTTGTTGCAACAATAGAGCAATTTGCCTCTGATATAATTTATATTCCGGTTAGCGCTACGGGCGGACCGCCAGTTTTGAATCCGGAAACGGATACATGGGGATTTCAGGTTAAAAATATCAAGCCGTTATGGACGGAAGTCCCTCTCTTGTATGCACTCGCCCAGACGAAAAAAGGGTTGATTTCCATTGCAAAGCCACAATCTTAAAAAGCCACAATCTTAAGTTGAATGAAAAGGAGCTGTAATGCCATTAGAACTAATTTATACATCAGCGGAAAAAGGGCTGCGGAGTGGTTCCCAGGGATACTGTACTGTGGCCTGTACCGATGGTCTGACTCCCAATATGGTTCAATTACTGGAACAATTGAGCGCCTATCGCCATTTGATTACACCGACATCTCCCGATAATCCTGTCGTTCATTCCCATTTAATTCACCAAATGAATGGAATAAACTATCACCTTCTGTCTCGAATTGCGGACCCGGGCCTTGATTATACCCGGCGCTCGAATATAATCGCCCATCATTTAATTTTCACGGAACAGGAAACAAAACTTTATCCCTGTGGTCCGGCTGTTATTCTCGACTGCGATAATCTCTTCGAAAAACAATGGAACAGACCACCGAAAAAAATTGCCGTCCGTAATCCCCTGGATGTTCCGGACAAGACGGAACCCCATATTTGTAACGCTTGGGGCGAGGCAACTGGAGATTCCGGCTGGGGGGGATATATAGCCAGTCTCGCCGTAAAAAAAACTCCAATTTGCATCGCGTTTCGTCGGGGACAGAAAACTTTAACTTTTATCAAGGAATCGCTTGATCTTCTTGATGAACCGGAAATGCGTTGGAAAATATCCTTTTGCTCCTGGTTTACCAAATACCCGCCCCAAATTCAATGTCAGTGGAAATGTGTTCTTGAACATTCCACGGAAGAAGGTATTGTGCGCGGCGCTACTAAAATGGACGCTCTTCAAACTAAATTTATCAACCTGAATGATCCCGGTTCCATGCCGATTATGCTCGACGATTATACACAACGTTATATAACATACGCCAGAAAAGGAAAAGAGGCGCAAAATGAAAACCTGACCATCGCCAATGACAGTTTTGATACTCTAAAACCAAAAATTCAGACAGAATACGACCCTATTTTTCTAACTGATAATCCACCTTCCGTGGAACTGCCCGAACTTCTCGATGGAATAACGCTTGATAATTCCTCCTCTCAAATATATGATATAAAGAAAGAGAAAATGGATTCCATCGATATAACCCCGTTGCAAAAAGGGAATGGAAATACACCTGTAACATCCTTGCCCGTTCCACAAAATAGTAACAATGAACAGAAATCCTGTCGACGTAATACAAAAAAGTCGAAAAAAATATCTTCCACGGTTGTCTTTTGGCTGGTTTTTGGTATCGCCTTGATATTACTCTGTCTCGCTTTTCTTCTTCTTTACTTCAGAAGCTTCGGAAATCAAAAAAAGGAATCACCTCCCGTCAAACAAAAGAACTCAAAAACCACTAGTAATAATACAAAACAAGAACCAATTGTGATGAAGACAGATAAACAGGAACCTACAACACAATCTGCAACGTCACAACCTGCAACATCACAATCTGCAACATCACAATCTGCAACATCACAACCTGCAACATCACAACCTGTAACATCACAACCTGTAACATCACAACCTGTAAAGACGGAAGATTCTTCCATCCGTAAAGAGGTACTTCAAGAAGCGCAAAAGTTGCTGGCCCCTCTTAAAACACTAACATTTGAGTTGGATGAAATAAAAAATCGAGTGACAGCCGGTCCCCAGTCAGATGGATATAGCAATCTGGACATATCCAGCCAGATGGGCGAATTGGAATCGTTTTTGGAAAAAAACCAATATAAACTATCCCTGTTATTTGAACCGATATTCAAATCAAAAAAGGCCGATAAAGACGTTCGTTTTATATGTACTCCGGAAAAAGAGAATAAAATGTCCTGGGTTTTTTCATTTCCTATTGGCGACCGTTCGGAATTGATTACACTGCGATTAAAAGAACATGATCCACTGATTTTTAATAATAAATCGGCCCCCTATCGGAATCAGCTTTTATTGTTTTCCTACCTAACCTGGCGAATTACCGATAAAAACAATCGTACTGTTATTGAGACAACATTTCCATTTTTAAAACCCAATAAACGTTTGCCGGAAGAATTGACAAATAGTCGGAATCAAAAAAAAGTATCATCCGGTAAAAAAACTAATGAAGAAGCACCACCGCGGGAATCCTTTTTGTCGTTTTTAAACGATATTGAGGAACAGGGATTATATTTATATAGTGATCAGGAAGGCGAACAATGGGGACTTGTCGTCGAATACAAGGCGGAAGTGGATAATTTAAATTTGAAGAAATTGACAAATAATTTTAAAAATCACAATCATTCTCTATTTCCGGGTCCGATTCCCGGAAAAATCCTGCTTCGCAGTAACAAGGGAAGAGATTTTGTCGTATCGATTATTTCCGATGACAGTCAATTATAAACGGTACAAAACTATATACAACACTATATACAACACTATATAAAAAACTATATACAAAATTACATACAAAATAAAGATGCACGGCAATGGATTATCAGTTACTAATTAATGAAATACAGGAATTAATCACCCTTTTTCCAAAATCGATCAACGATCATGATAAAAGGCTATCGGTCGAATACGCACAGTATTGTCGGAATGCAAATAGTCGTTTGCGGAATTGTGCGTTTTATATTGATAATGGCAATCCGAGTGAAGCACTTCGTTTGGCCGATTCCTCTCCCCATTTATTGACGATTTGCAGGTTACTTCAATTTGAAGGACTGGAGAATTGGCGCCTGATATGTCAGTCGGAGCCGGATCTGGAGGTTCCCGAACTTTTATTGAATAAAACGACGGAAAAATTGAGAAATGCCTATTCGGAATCTAAAAATCTGGAACCTTTATTTGAGCGTTTTCGACTGTATTCCCTGCAACGCGGACCCATTGACGAACGTCTCTTGATTCTCTATCAAATTGCGTTACAAAATCCCACAAATCCCATGTGGCGTAAATTGATTCCATTATACGAAGAGGCTTGTGCGAACGAGTTCGATCGTGTTTTTAGGAAAGTACAACAGATGCCGGATGTCGAATCGAAAATTCCACTGTTATTGGCCGATTTTAAAAAAATACCATGGCAAAATCCTCCAAAATCTCTTTACAAAAAGATCAATGGTTTGAATCGAAGTGCAACACTTGTTAATACAAACAAGCAATTACGGGAACTCGCCAATGACATACACATGGCGTATACGGAACAGGATAGTGAAAAACTGCTGGAACTGCAAAAACGGTATGATGAAATTCTTCAACAAAACAATATCAAGGAAAGTTCCATTGCACAGGATATTCGTGATCTAATGTGTCCTGCATTTGCCTGGCTGAAGGAAGAGGTAAAGAGGAAACAATTATACGTCAAATATGACAATAATTTACGTCGACTGGAAGGATTGCTGCAACAAAAAGTTACCAATACGGAATTGAGGTCGGCCTATAACGCTCTTTCAATATCGGCGGAAAATACATTTCAAACGATCCCTGTGGAAATTCAGCAGGCCTATAAACGTACCACCTCCAATAATGACCGACAAATGGAACGAAAGAACAGACTTTTAGTCGTTTCCATTATCACTATTGCTGTATTAGGGATTATTTTTTGTGTTGCCTATATTCGATCAACGTCCTATCGACGGGATTCTCTTCTGGAGGCAGAAAATATCGCAGCTCTTTTGGATATATTCGAAGCGAGTAATTCCGGCACCCCTTCCGACTCCGGTATAAAGCCCGATAAATATGACGAAGATGCTTTAGAAAAAGCGGAAAAATATACAGATAAACTTAAAGTGGACAAAAAAGGACTCTTTATATCCAATCCGGTCAAAAAACAAATTCTTCGAATGGAAGAGTTGCGAAAAAAGGAGGATCAAAGAAAAACAGCGTTTGATGCGGCTTTAAAAAAAATTACACTCGCTCTTCGAGACGCTCAAGAGAAAGACGATCCCTCCCTTTTACTCTATGACAGTACCCTGGAAAACGCAAAATCACGAATTCGTACTAAAAATGAATTTCGTCAATGGATCTCGTTGTCCGAGGAAAGTCAAAAAATCAAGAGTCGGGCAAAACGTTTTCTGGAAACAGGTTTTCAGGAAAATATTGTTGACTATCGTGCAAAATTCGAAACGATAAAAAACAGTAAAGAGTCGAAAAACGATCAGATAAACGAGTTATTGCGGCTTAAAAAGAATCTGGAGGATCTTAAAACCGCTAATATCGCTCCGGCACTTGCGGAGCAAAAGAATGTTCTTCTGGCTGCCATGGAGCGTAATTTATCGGAATTGACAAAACAGCAAAAAAATGAAGATATCAAGAAGGAAGTTATGGACGCGCTGCAAGCCGCCGTTCTCGTTGTGAACAAGCCGACCGAATATCGCAGGCAATTGGAAGATATTTTCAATAAACATTCAGAAGAAGAATCGATACATGAAATTAAAAAAGTTCTTGACGAATTGGATCTTCAACAGGTATTTCCGGGATGGAACGATTTCGCCGAAAAAAATCGGGGACCTTGGCGGGACTATCTTCCGGAAATGAAGAATGCCGGCTCCTTGCTTAAAGATCTGGAAAATCGAAAATATTCCCATATAAAAATACCGGAATGTTCTGAAATGACAAAATTTATAGAGGAAAATAAATCACTGGCAGCACGAGGGGGCAGACCCTCTATTACGAATATGCTGACCGATTATTTTAAAGTGTATCAGAATCAGAAGGATCTGCTTCTCTATTACGATTCGGAAAACAAACAATATTACTATCTCTCCCAAAAACCTTCGAGGGAGAAAAAAGCCACTTTATTGACCTTTATGACAGGTCCGGAAGAGTCGGACAGTAAAAATATTTCCGACAGTATTACTTCCATAAACACGATTCCTGCGCCTCAAAAGACCCTGGCCAACGCAATTTCCACTATTATAACAAAATATAGAAATATAAACGACAAAAATCTTCAGGATTGGGAAACTACCGTCGAAAATTTAATGCGCGCGCTTTTATCGGATAATAACAAGATGATGGACCCGATTGTTAAAGTCATTTTTCTTCAGAAGATTTTAAATATTATATCGAATGATCCGGTTTGCAAAAAAGCATTTGCTTCCTGGTCGAACATATTAGCATCCCATGACACGTTTGATTATGAAGTCAACTGGTATCGACCGGACAGTGACAGTCTTGCCCGATTACGTCCGGAAGCGGAGGAAATTCTTCGTTCGCTTCTTCCTTTACCCGATTGTCTGAAAATTCTGCGTGAAGAATATCGGCAGGTGTCATCCCTGCTCCTTGGAAATTACCAATGTAAAGGTATTCTCTACAGGAGAGGGAGTCAATGGCAGATTTTATTACAAAATCCAAAAGATCAAATATCGGCACCTTTATATATTATTCGCGGAAACGACAAGTCAGGGGAAGGACGTATTATCGTTCTTCGGCAAATTACAGAAAACAGAGTGGATGTTCCTCCGGAGAATTCTTCTGATTTATTACAGGGAATTCCCTTTTATATAAAAACGAAAGGAATGGATTGATTCATGTCGAACAGAAAAATGAATAATGACTCCTATCAACTCTCCTGGGCGCGTCAGGATATCGAGCAGCGATTCGGCTTTCGGGGCGGGCAATATACGAATGTTCGACTCTTTTTCTCCTTTATTCCCGCCTTGTTGACGACTATTGTTTTGTATATCGTTTTGGAACTCTGTTTTCCCGATTCCCTTGTTACGGATATGTTGACGCGACGGGGAATTACCCCCTACCCCACTATCTTTCTCGGATGGTGGGTCTTTTATATTCTGATTTTTAAATTATCAAAACTCAAACTCCAGCGGAAGGCACTTGAATGCCGTATTCTTCCGGATATCAGAAATTTTGTTCTGACTCCATATACGGTCGACGAAGTCTTGAGTCGTATTTATTCCATTGCGGAACATCCGCCGGATTTCCTTCTTTTTAATCGTATTATTTTAACTTTATCGAACCTTCGAAATATAGGAAATGTATCCGATGTCAATGCTATATTACAGTCGCAGGCAGAACTCGACGAAAACGGAATGGAGACAAGTTATAATATGATATCCGGTTTTTTATGGGCGATACCTATTCTCGGCTTTATCGGAACCGTTCAGGGATTGTCACAAGCTATTGGCCGCTTTACCGAAGTCCTCAAGCCGGGAGCCGATATAACCGATGATTTAGTTCCCGCCCTGACACAGGTTACCGGAGGACTCGCTACGGCCTTTGACACGACCTTTATTGCCCTCGTTATCGCTCTGCTCCTTCAGCTTTTTCTGACCTGGATTAAAAAACAGGAAGAAGAATTCTCAAATGACTGCGCCAATTACTGTGCCGTCCATATTGTATCCCGCTTAAAAATAGATTATACTACTTTATACGGAAATCAAGGGGAATAATAAACGTCACCTTGAAAATGGGTCCAACTCAAGAAGGAATTCCCTTGAAAACGCTCCATTTTTGAGAATGAAGCGGCGGTCTCCTCAAATTTCTTGAGAAGTGTTGAGGTGTATTTTGTTAAAATTGCCCCATAAATATCAGGTAATTGACGTAAAGATAAAGTATCTTGAAGGAACATCCAGGGTAAAATCAATTGCGTAAAGGGAATCCTTTCCCCGGTGTCCTGTTTTATACATTAAAAACGATACCAAAAACGGCCCCAAAACGGTCCCAAATGAAATTACCCCATTTGTAAAACGACAATTGTATTAAAACGACAATTGTATTAAAACGACAATTGTATTAAAACGACAATTGCATTACAACGATAATTGTATTAAAACGATAATTGTATTAGTAGGAGAAAAATATATAATGACTAAATCACTCTGGTTGAAAACGTTGTCAATCTGTTGGTTGGCCGTCTTTATGGTAACGGCCGTCTTTATGGTAACGGGTATCTTAATGGCCCAATCCCCCAAAAAGGATATTAAATTGACCCCACGTGAAATAAAACGCAATAATTCACTATTATATCAATGTGGTCTTCTGGCGCAGCCGGATACCATGATGAATCAGTGGCTTCTTGCGGAGGTCGATAAAAAACAGATAAATTGGAATGACAATTATAATAAAGTCAAGACCGTTGCCGATGTCGAAAAATATCAAAAAGAACATATCGACTATTTCATGAAGCAGTTAGGACAGTTGTGGCCGAAGACTCCATTGAACGCTAAAGTCACCGGAACGATTGTAAAAGACGGTTTTTATCGCGCAGAAAAAATTCTGTTTGAGAGCGTTCCGAATTTTTATGTTACGGGAACAATGTTTCTTCCTCTGGAATCGAAGTTCAAACCGCCATATCCAGCCGTTCTGGTAGTCTGTGGTCATTCGACGAACGGCAAGGCGGAAGATTTCTATCAACGTGCCTGTACCCTGGGAGCACTGAACGGTCTGGCCATGTTTATTATGGACCCTATCGATCAGGGGGATCGGTTTCAGCATTTGGAGAAGGGCAAACCGTATGCGACAACAGTTCCGGCACATAACATCGTTGGTTCCGGATCCATTCTTTTGGGACGTAATACCGCAACATTCGAAATTTGGGATATGATACGGGCCATTGATTATCTTCAGTCTCGTTCCGATATCGTTTCCAATAAAATCGGTGCAATGGGGAATAGCGGAGGAGGAACCCAGTCCGCCTATATTATGGCTCTTGATTCACGAGTGGAGGCGGCCGCCCCATCTTGTTACATCTGTAATATGTTCGATAATCTGCTTCATGTAAACGGTCCCCAGGATGCGGAACAGAATATCTTTGGTCAGTTGGGATTCGGAATGGATCATGCCGACTATTGTATTATGCGCGCTCCACGTCCGACTCTGTTATGTACGGCGTCCAAGGACATGTTCAATATAGAAGATGCCTGGAATTCCTTCCGATTCGCCAAAAGAATCTACGGACGATTTGGAGTTGGAGAACGAATGTCTCTTGTCGAAACGGATACGAGTCACGGATACTATCCACAACTTCGGGAAGGAGGCGTCCGCTGGATGCTCCGGTGGCTGGCAGGACGTGACGTCACTGTTTATGACGATCCCAAAACTCCTGTTTTAACGGAAGCAGAAATCACTTCGGTTCCCGCTCCTGGCGTAACCGCTCTCCCGAATGCCAAAACTACCTATGACCTCAATCGGGATCTGGCTAAAGAACTGACGCCCAAACGTAACGCACTCTGGAAGGATATGACGCCGGAAAAAGCGGCCGAACTCGTTCGTTCCGTGGCTGGTATTCGAAAATTCTCCAATATTCCAACCGCGAAAATCTGTGATAAAGGAAAAAGCGAAACGGAATTTATTTTGGAATCGGATGCCGGGATTTATCTCCCCGTTCGTGCCGATATCAAAAAAACGACAAATAATATAACAATTGTCATTTCCGACAAGGGCCGTCATTCGGAGAAAATCAATTCTTTATTTGCAAAAAAGGACAAATCCATTTTGGCGGTTGAACTACGTGGCTGGGGTGAAACACAAGCGGAAGGACGTACCTATTATCTGTATCAATGGTTCGGTACGGATGGAAGTGATTATTATCTCGCCTATCTGCTCGGTAAATCGTATATCGGAATGCGTACTGACGATCTTCTGGCAACGGCGAAATACTGTCAGGAGAAATATGGAGCAAAACTTCATTTAATCGCGGACGGATACGCAGGTACCATTGCACTTCATGCCGCCATTGCGGAACCGACTTTATTCGAATCGGTTAATATTGCGGAATCGGAATTGGTCAACTGGAACTCTTTAATTGAAAAGGCTCCCGTCTATATACAATTAACGGATACGATTCACGGCGTTCTGAACTATTACGATACCAATAACCTTCTCGACTTCGTTAAAAAAAATAAACATAATTAAATCAAACTGTAAAAAAGATATTTGCAACCATGGATAACACAGATTTTCCCGGATAGACTTCAAACGGATACATTGTCAATTGCGTGATCAATTATGCGATCAATTATGTGATCAAATATGCGATCAATTACGTGATCAAATATGCTGTCAATTGCGTAATCAATGACGTGATCAATTAAAGTCAATTACGATAAAAAATTACCAATATATACTTTAGGATGTTATAAATGCGGCATTTTCTGGGAGCGCAGACGCCATGCCTGACGGCAGGCAGGTCTCGTCTGCATCCTTCAAAACAGGTGTCGCGCCTGTTTTGAAAAATAAACTTTTATAATGACCTTGAGTATATTATTACTATTGTAAAACGCTTTATTTTTCGAAAAACTATCTCTATTTATCTGTGACAACCATGGTTTCAAAAATATATTGTTTACACCTTGAATAAAGAGTTCTATCATAAAAGGGGTTTATAATGCAAAATTTATTATTTCCAAAATTTTTGATTATCTTTTTTTTCTTTTGTTATGTCCCTGTCATGGGAGGAGAGACGACCAGAACGCCTCAAAAGCCGAATATTATCGTAATACTAGCCGATGATGTTGGATATGGTGATGTTGGCTGTTATGGAGCACAATCGGTAAAAACGCCGAATATTGACCGACTTGCCCGTGAAGGAATCCGATTTACAGACGCCCATGCGGCGTCTGCCACTTGTACGCCATCACGATATGCGCTTTTAACAGGAAAATATCCCTGGCGCACAAAAGGAACGGCCATATTACCCGGAAACGCCGCTCTTATAATTCCTCCAGGTAGTGTTACTCTTCCCTCAATTATGAAGAAAGCGGGATACAAAACCGGGGTTGTCGGTAAATGGCATTTAGGACTTGGGAATCGGCGTAATCCGAACGAGCCGGAGAACGCGTTGGACTGGAACGGAGAACTAAAGCCTGGTCCATTGGAAGTCGGATTCGACTATTCGTTTATTTTTCCGGCAACCGCCGATCGGGTTCCCTGTGTTTATATTGAAAATCATCGTATTGTCAATCTTGACCCAAACGATCCGATTCAGGTTGATTATCGAAAAAAAATCGGAAATGAACCAACAGGAAAAGAAAATCCTGACCTATTGAAAATGGGACTTGATCATGGCCACGATTGTACGATTATTAACGGTATTAGTCGTATTGGCTGGATGTCTGGCGGTAAATCCGCATGGTGGAATGATGAAACGATTGCGGATACTTTTACGGAAAAGGCATGTCGATTTATTGAAAATAATCGCGCAACTCCCTTTTTTCTCTATTTTGCCACCAGCGATATTCATGTTCCGCGCGTAGCGAATCCGCGTTTCGTCGGGAAAACACAAATGGGCGCCCGGGGTGATGTTATTGTTCAGTTGGACTGGTCGGTTGGTGAAATACTCAAAACGTTGGATAAACTTGGAATCTCGGATAATACTATCGTAATCTTTACGAGCGATAATGGTCCGGTTCTTAACGATGGTTATTTGGACGAGGCGGTCGATCGAGTCGGCAGTCACAGGCCGGGCGGTCCTCTTCGTGGTGGAAAATACAGTATTTTTGAGGCGGGAACTCGTGTCCCATTTTTGCTGCGATGGCCGACTACCGTTTCTCCTGGTACCTCGGATGCACTTTTTTGCCTAATGGATTTACCCGCATCCGTACAGGCTCTAACAGGTCAGAACGTATTATCAAAAAACGAGTGGGACAGTGAAAATATGCTTGACGTTCTAAAAGGAAAAGATCCTGTTGGCCGTAAAGAACTGGTTCTTCATGGTGCCTGTTTCGGTATTCGACAGAATCATTGGAAGGCTATTCTCCCTTCACAAGGTCCTGCACGTCAAGTCAATACAAAAATCGAGACGGGACGTCTTAATTATCCACAATTATACGATCTCTCCAGGGATATTGGAGAACAACAAAATCTGTTCAATCCGGAATCAACGCCTGAAGAGATAAAAAAACAATGGACACAGATGCAAAACTCCCTGATGAAAACACGGCAGCCTTGATCCCTGTTCTCTTGATCCCTGCTTTAGTCAAGTTGCCAGGGACTGCGAACTCGTAAAAACAGGAGTTATCGAAGTATTACCATACTTCCGGCCGGAATGATTTTGGCATTTATAAATGTTTGAAGTTTCTGTTTCTGTATGATAGATATCATCTTCAAAACATCCACTACCGTCAAGCCGTGAATGAAGGTACAGCCGGAATCCCAATCTCCCTTCATAAAGGAACCGGTTTTATACTCAAGGTCGTTATAAAAAGTCTATTTTCCAAAACAGGCGAGACACCTGTTTTGGACGATGCGGACGAGACCTGCCTGCCGTCAGGCATGGCGTCCGTGCTCCCGGAAAATGCCGAATTTATAACGTTCTAAAGTATAGAACTTCGTTCAACTACTGTTTTTATTCAACTACTGTTTTTTGTAAATTATAGTTTTTTTGGAACCATTCACGAACGATTTTGAACCACGGATAAACAGAGATAGTCTGCTGTAAAATACAATATTTTATAATAACAAACGAATACAATAACAAACGAAACATTTTTATCTGTTATCATAAATAATTTGATCATAAAAAAGTTTGTTTGCAAAAAACTATCCGTGAAAATCAGTGTTATCCGTGGTTTCACTTTAT
>CAYUAP010000068.1:0-28025 GCA_964442735.1 uncultured Planctomycetaceae bacterium
GGACGCAAACCGTCGTTACAACTGCAAATGGCAACGCCCGGCGTTTTAATCCAGTCGCCATAATAGAAAACTTCCTTCTCCGCACCGTGTGCCAGCGCGAAAACATATTGATAAATGGCTTTCCAGGCTTCGTCGCAAAAGCCATCCGGTTTCGCGTAATCGGCATAGAAAACCTGACCTTTGGTCATCATTGGACAGGAGGTCAATCCGTCCACGCCATATTCGGCGGCAAGTTCCGTATCGAGTGTTGTTTTTAAAATGGTTATTTTGACTTTTTTCATGGACTTCTTCCTTCAGGTTTACAGTCTGCTTATTGTTTGAACGGCCTCAATCAGAGCGTGTGATAAAACAGAATAATGTCTTCGTAATGTCCGTCTTTCATTCGAAAACCTTCTGGAATGACGCCAAGTCGAACGAATCCCAGTTGTTCGTAAAGACGAATCGCCGCGTTGTTTGTTTTCACAACCGCATTGAATTGCAGGACACGAAAGCCGATTTCTTTTCCTTTTCTTAAGGCATGACGAACCATTTGTTCACCGATTCGTTTTCCTCGTATTGTTGAACGAACCGCGAAACTGCCGTTTGACAAATGTCCGCATCGACCAATATTATTGGAATGAAGTATATATAAACCGACGATCCGGTCATTCAGTTCCGCGACACCTGTAAAAGACTGCGACGCAAAAAATTCGACCGCCGTCTTTTCATTAAGTAAATCTTCCTGTGGAAACGCATTTCCTTCTTCGACAACTTCATTCCATATTTCTATCATTTCAGTCAGGTCTTTCGGCAAATACTCTCTGATCATTACTTCATTACAGTCTGTCATGATTCGTTCTCTATCGTCTTTTTTTCTTTTGGCATAAATGTTCTCCTTCCAACCATTATTTTACCCGGAATTTCTCTCCATACAATATGGACTCCATTATCAAACAGAATTCGTAATCATTCACGAACATTTTTGGAATCACGGATATCACGGATAAACAAAATAGTCTGTCGTAAAATACAATATTTTACAATAACAAACGAAACATTTTTATCTATTATCATAAATAATTTTATCATAAAAAAGTTTGTTTGCCAAAAAACTATCTGTGTAAATCAGTGTTATCTGTGATTTCACTTTATATCCGTGAACGGTTGCCAAATTTTGTCAAAATATGGCGAACAGGTTTATATATTACAGGGACTGTTATTTTCGTTTTGTTGTAGAACCCGTAGTGGTTGCGAACACTTAAAAAACGGAGTTGACTGGAACAGGGACGTGATGTCCTCTATTTCTTGCGCGAGTGTATCACCACTTCTGTTTGTGGAACCAAAACCCCTTCTTTGTTGCCAAATTAAAACTTGAGGAAGAGTTACGCCTGATTGATTCTCTTTGTTTACCATCTTTTCATTTTTTTTGCTATTTTCTTGTTGAAATACATAATGTTTAAATTATAATACTATTAAATGGGCAGTGTAGCCCGTGAATAATTACGAGAATAACTTATTTTTTTTCAGACTGAAGGTGGCGATTCAGAGCGGCTTCCATTTGCCGTCGCACGAAATAGAAAGGTTCCCTTTCGATTGCATTTTGGAGATACGTTTTACATTCAGGACGTTCGATTTGTCCAAGAGTCCAGGCAGAACTGTTTCGAACATCCCACCAGATACTGTTACATGCGAGATATCCCAACCATTTCAGGTCATCGTCCGTTAGAATGGGAATGAGAGTCATTAAGGAAGATTTAATATAAAAGCGGCAAGCGGGCGGATTGGCACAAGTTCGTTCGGCGAGAGAACGAAAGAGATCGTGGAGTTCCGGTTCCGGCTCAATATAAAAATGGGTACAGAGCATCTGAAGCAGATCGGGATCTTTACTAAAAGGCTTTTCTTTTGGTTCATCGGCCAGTAGCTGGACAATCTGCTTCTTCGATTGCTCGTGATTCCATTTGGCAAAACGACTGTTCGGAGGAAAGGCGAATTGAGGACGACAGACATTACAGAGAATGACCGATTCCTTAAATAAAGAATCAACATCGTCACTCGATTGCGAATTATTTTTCAATCGATATTCAGGCTGTAAAGATTCGTAGTACGCGGCCAGTTCGTCACTGGTAAAGGTTCGAGCTTGTCGGTTTTCCGGTCTTTTCGCGAGACTCTTAATAACCTCGGGACATCCACCAAGATGAAGAGTATCTTCAAAAAGAAACCATTTCTTTTCATGAGAATACTTTCGAGATGCCAGATAAACCGATCTATATTGTTTCTCTAATTCAGATCTCATGAACGAGTTCATCTCCGACTGATAACCAGACCCGTCTTTTTTGTCATCGGAGCTCAGTAGGATATCATATAAATTGTCCAGGTATTTATGAGGATCTTCCCATCTTTTAAGAGAGTTATAAAAATCCTGCTGTCTTTTGACGCACCGCCGAACAAGCTCCTGATTGACTTCATTTTTCCAAATATCGCAACTCCGTTTCTTTTGATTTAATTGTTCCGAAGTTTGATTTTTGCAAATATTTAGTTCTCCACTAATAATTTTTAGTATTCTTCTTTGAACTTTATCGTTATCCGGATAAAAACTTTTTGCCTTTTCGTTGAGTTGCTGTAACTCCTCGATTTTACCCAGACAATTGAGCGCATAAGCTTGTAAATCATAGACGGAATTCTGCAAACTGTAGACAATACCAGCTCTGTGATCATACAGACCAAGCCCCTCGGAAGAAATGTCAGTCTGTGTGCATAGTTCAGGATCCGCCTTAAAAACACGACACCAGAACAAAACTTCATCGTAAACGTTGAGATCTAAATATATTTTGCAATTAGGATTTTGACGTGCGTTATAAACAGGAAGTGTCTCCATCAATGGATCTATCATCACAGACTGATGCGCAAGATAATAATTTAAAGCAAGTAACGGATCCTTTTGATAAAGCGGCATGTAAATTTCTGAATTAAGTGGATATTTCTCTTTTATATCGAAAAGATCTGATTCAAATTGAATACAGGCATCCAAAACAGATTGATATTCATCATGAAGTTTTTTTCTAATTTGTGTTTTCATTTCGTCAACCGCCTCTGTATCGGATTGGGGCTGTTTGGGAACTGGTGTTTGAGAAGTCTCTCTACTGGTGGTCTTCGGTTTATTAACGGACGGATCCGGTTCGGACGGCTTTGATTGTAAAACAGGTTTTTGCAAAGGGAGCTGTTCTCTGTTTTGAGTGGAGTCTGTTTTTTGTTTTTCTTTATTGTGATCAAAAAAATTCCAGAAGAACATACTGCCACCAAGGAACAGTAACGCGATACCGAGGAGTGTACAGATAAAAAGTCCATTTTTGGAAGAGTGTTTCGTAATCGGAGAGGAATCGGGAGTATTAAGAATGCGAACGAATTCGGTACAGTTTTTCCAACGTTCGGATGGTTTTTTAGCGAGAGCGTGCGCTAGAGCGACTCGTTCGTTTCCTACAAAACAAGAGAGATCCGGAGGAGTAAAAAGATGAGCTTGAACCACTTCGCCCGGACTTCCTTCGAATGGAAGGTGTCCTGACCGAAGATAATACCAGGTAACGGCCAGGGAATATTGATCGGAGTAGTCGGAAATACGGCCTTGAAGACATTCCGGGGCCGCAAAGGAAAGAGAGAGACTGCCCGGATGGACTGTCGAGGTATTCTGAAAGGATTTAACCAGACTAAAGTCTCCTAATTGGACCGCTCCCCCTGCCAGAAAAATATTGTCCGGCTTGATATCGCCATGCTGAATTTTTTCACGTTCGGACGATTGAGGAAAATTCAAATAGTCAACAGCACGGGCAATATCAGTAAAATAGTTCAGTAGTTCCTGTTTGGAAAATGGAGTTGAATTTCGTTCAGAAAATTTATCCTCAAGTGATTGTTCTGCCAGTTGCATGGCAATGACGATCCCTTGATCTGTTTCCCAGGCTCCAAAAATGGGAATAAGATTCGGATGATGTATGGCCCGAAGAAGAGGAAGTGCTTTTCGCTCGATATTATATTGGGAGGAATTTTTTAATATTTTGAGCGCGACTTCAAATCCACCTGGAGCAATTGCCTTCCAGACTTCACCATAGCCTCCTTCTCCGATAAAGTCAACGAGTCGATAGCCGGGAATAGGCTCTTCGTTTTTCCTAAAACGTGTTCGACTTAATGATTCAGTATTCTTATCTGTATCCGAAATAATATCATTATTAATATTGAGATTATTGAGACGGTGATTAACCTGAATGAGTTTACGAATTCTGTTTTGGACCTCAAATTTTTCTTGAGCTGAGAGAACAACGTCTAAAGCGGCGAGAAACGAACTGATATCGGAAGGGGAGTTGGCTTCTTCCCAAAGATCGAGTATTTTTTCAATTTTTTCGGTATTACTCATCGATTATTCCTCTAATTTCATTTTATCGGAGAGAATGTAAAGGGCGTTTCGCCATTTGCGTTTGACGGTTGAGAGACTTATTTCCAGTTCTCGAGCGATTTCTTCCTGATTTAATTCCATGAAGAGATGAAGACGAACGATATCGCAATCCTGGGGTTGGAGAGAATGTTCCAGAAGATCGTTAATTTCCAGCCAGAGTTCGGCATTATCGATAGTCATTCCTTCGGACTGGGAGAGCATTCCTGTTTTTTTATTAATATTTTTTGTCGTATGATGATGGGCGGCATCACTGTTCTGTCCACGCAGATTTCGGGCCAGGTCAATAATAACATGTTGAACAATGCGACTAGCCAGGAACAGAAATTCCTTTTTGGTTTTGGGCCGGGTTGTATGGAGTGCTCTTTCAAGCTGAATCAGGGTATTTTGAATGATATCGTCCGTTTGGTGCCAGCGATGGACCAGTGTTTCATGTGAAAGAAGGACCTGAACTTTATGGCTGATTGTTTCGTAGACCAGATCAATCAATTGATTAAAATTCGACTGTTCATCCGGATTATAATGAAGAAGTAGTACTTCAAGTTTTGTCGTAAAATCTTTCTTTTTCAATTTTGAATCGATCTGTTTTTATGTGAAAGGTTAATTGGCAAAAATTCCTTGGGTTTACTGTAGTTCGTTATTTTGATTATACGAAAAAAAATACCGTTTCTATTCTTGTACCAAACAGACGTAACGCAGTTTGGCAAGGAACAGGTTCTCTTTCCCAAGGAACAATAACAAACTGTTCCCCTGAATTATAAATCTTTTCCTCTTAATTTCAATAAACGAATGGGGGTTTTGATGAAATTTTGAAAATTTCTGGAAAATTTGACCTGCTTGACTGATTTTTTACGCTTATAAGAATGAAAAGGAAAATTTTTTAAGGGAATGACACCCCCTGTCTGTAATGAATGAAATTATTTTTTAAGTGTTATAAATATGGATTTTAAAAAAGAGAGAGTTTAAATCCAAAATAACAAATAGAGAATTGAGGAATAAAATGCCGAATTGGTTTTACTATGATAGTGAAGGAAATAAACATGGACCGATTACCGATAGAGGGTTACGCTTATTGATCACCCAAAAGAAGATCCGTCCGGAAACAAGAATGGAAACGAATACTGGGCATACAGGACTGGCAGGCCAGGTGCCCGGATTGTTTCCCGAAAATCAATTGGAAATAATGAATTCCACGCCAAGTAATCAACCTGTAAACCGTGAAATAATAAATGCTACTGCTTATTCACAAAGCATGAATAATCAAAGGGTGGAAAAAAAACTATATTGTACGAATTGCGGAAGCCCGGTGAGTGAACAGTCTATCGCGTGTATGAGTTGTGGTGCATCTCCCTTGAAAAGTCACAAATTTTGTCGGTACTGTGGTACCGCTTTAAATGAAGAGCAGATTATCTGTGTAAAATGTGGTGCGGGAATCGGCGGGATTCCACAAGAAACAAGAGAAACAGAACCTGCCAATAATTCCGGAGCTCCCGAAGCTTTTACGGAGTCCGGCTGTTTTATCAAAAGAGTTGACGTTGGTAAAATAGCTATCCTTTATGGTGCCCTCGGTCTTCATAAATTTATTTTGGGAAGTTGGGGATGGGGAATTGTATATATTCTCATGAATTTTTTTGTAGTACCACTAACACACTTTCCTTTTATTATAAATTTTGCTGTATACAAGTATGTAAGAGGAGATTATGAACCTATTAATCAGTTTACTTTTTTTCCGATTATGTGTATTATGGGCCTCATTGAGGGAATCGTATATTTGAATATGAGTGATAAAGATTTTGCCAAAAGATATTCTACAAAAACTCGTAATCCATTTCGATGGTGATTAGTGGTTATTAGTGGTGATTCGTGGTTATTAGTGGTTGTTAGAAGCGTTTAACAACACCTAGTGTTATTAGTTGTATTTAATAGTATATAATTGTTATTAGCAACGATTAGTTATAATGAAGGAATGATTGTTATTGTATCTATTCGTAATGATTTTTAATAGTACGTAATTTGTACTTGAAAAAGACAGAACAGGAAGGGACGTTGCGTCCGTATCTATGCAAACAAGAGTCTCGTATGTTTGGCTCTTGAATAAAGACGACTTTTTATTCAAGTATACCCAAACTTCGAACTATTAATGTCGAATTTTAATATTGGATAATTACATTTTATGAGAATTGGAGAAGAAAATGTCGAATTGGTTTTATTATGACTCTATGGGAAACAAACAAGGTCCCATTAACGATCAGCAGTTAAGATTATTGATTTCCGAACAAAAAATCATCCCGGAGACACGATTGGAGACCGAGAATGGTCATCAAGGCCTGGCGAAACAGATTCCCGGTCTTTTTCCTGTAGCATCGCCTTTTACACGGACACAACAGGCCTCCCCATTTTCCGTTCCTAATCCTAACGTTCCTAATAGTGAATATGAAGAGACGAATACTAATCACAAAAGTCGAATTAGCGCCGGTTTATTTGCTCTTCTTGCTGGAGGTGTTGGTGCTCATAAATTTTATCTCGGGAGTTGGGGCTGGGGAATTATTTATATCTTAGTTGTTATTTTAACTTCTGGTGCTGGACTTGTGCTCACGGAATTGATCTCTTTTGTTGAAGGTATAATCTATTTGTGTAAAGACGATAATTCTTTTAATGCAAAGTATTCGAAAGAAACACAATCGGCATTCCGATGGTGATGCCACCCCTGAAATCTGAACTGAACAAGGCCTGAAAACAAGGCCTGAAAACAAGGGCTGAAAACAAGGCCTGAAAACAAGGCCTGAAAACAAGGTCAAGAAACAAGGTCAAGAAACAAGGAGGATAACAAACACAGGACGTACTCAATTCTTGGGGGCGTTCTGTGATTTTTGCAAGAGTTCCGTTAATAAAATTCGTAACCGTTCACGGATATAAAGTGAAACCACGTAACACTGATTTTCACGGATAGTTTTTTGGTAAAGAAACTTTTTAATGATAAAATTATTTATTATATAGATAACAATATTTAGTATGTTATTGTAAAATATTGTATTTTCCGGCAGACTATCTGTGTTTATCCGTGGAATCCGTGGTTCCAAAATCGTTTGTGAATGGCTACACCCCGGGAAACGCATTGACTCCGCAGGTGTTTTCTGCTATACAACAGTTAGTGAATCAAGTTGCTCTTCCCAGGCATGGAAAAATTGTCGCGAACGGTTACTATTTGGTAAATTCGATATGATAGGGATAGTTGCCCATTTGTTCAAAATTCATTTTTTTTACTCCATAACGTTCGAATAAATTACTATCGAGAATAGATTTTAAAGAAGCATTATTTTCTTTTAGAACAACGTTATTTGCGGTGATCTGAACACCTCCATCGTTATGGAAAAGACTGTCACAGTTAATAACGAGATTGTTTTTTACAGTATTGACATCCGGATCTTTATCGATTCGTTTTAAGGCTGGATAACGTTTTTGCCATATTTCATTTCTAATATCGACTTCTTTATACATTTTATCATAGAGACTGACTTTACTGAGCGATTCGGGTTTACCGGAAATGGCACGTACATAACGGTCCCCCCAACGGGAAAAACTAACGGCCATAAAGCAGTTGAAAAAGAGATTGTCTTCAATAATATTATCTTTTCCTCCATGAATTTGAATGGCTCCGAAGTGAACGGCTCCACAGCGTTCAAATATATTACCGTAGATATGAAATCCGGAAATAATATCGTCAAGTCGAATACCTGCCGCCCCGCAAACAGTCCCGCCGATAATATCCCCCCAATAGTTGTATCGAACGACATTGCCAAGAAAGGTTGGATTATACCAGATATCAATACCACCTTGATCATCGGATTCCTTAACGACGTTTCGAACGATATTATATTCAATTAAGCAATCGTTTGTCCCGATGGAGATGGCGGAAGAGGACGATTCTTCAAAAAGATTATGCGCCGCCCGAATTCCACAACCTGTCATTGAAACAGCAGGAGAATAGGTCCGTTTTAGTCGGGAAAAAAACTTTACATGACAGTTTTCAATAAAATTATTACAGGAAGTCAGCGTTTTACGATTTCCACCACTGATTTTGATTCCTCCCGCCCCCAGACATTCCATTTGAGAACAAGCTATTCCATTGTTATTACCACCATAAATATGAACGGCATCATTTCCGAACCCATAAAAGGAACAGTCCATAATCAGACAATTATCACCACCATTGATCTGAATGGCATTGGAACGACCGTATTGAAAATCCAGTCCTGACAGAATGATATGGGAACAGTTTTGGATAACAAACATATAGGGAGACGCAAATGTCGTTAGAACGATATTCTGTTTGGAGATGTCCTCTTGCCGGGGATACCAGAAGATCATATTATTGGTACGGTCAATATAGTATTCGCCCGGAGTGTCAAGTTCACACAAGAGATTGATTCCGTAATAGCGGAACCCTTTTCGATAACCATATTCATGAAAAGGTGGTTTTATACAGATACGATGATTTTGAATATCGACTTTATCAATACACGCATAGCTTTCCGCCCAGTCATAGAACCAATATCCGAACAGACGCGGGTCCGCTTCTTTACCCCATTTATTCTGTCTTTCATTCTGATATTCAAAAATACCCTGCTTGAAGCCCTGACCATTATATCCGACGGCCTTTTCCGTACCAAAAACTTCTCCCGCCTGGATAAAACCTTCGTTAGGCCATCGTGCAAGGTTTTGCGGAAGTCCGTCTACGAAAAGTTCCGGACGTACACCAAGGGCTACAGCGTCTTCCGATTGATTTTTACCATATTCGGAAAGTGGACATATCCATATTTTGGAAATGACTTCTTTCTGAAATTTTTCCCTTTCTGCAGGAGACGCTTTTTGATAGTATTCGGATTGAGATAATCGCGTCCAATTTGTCAGACGTTTGGCTCCCATAAACGAAGGTCGTGTTGTGTCCTTTGAATCACGACAAATGATTATAGGTTTCTCTTTTGTGCCGTGAATATCAGATATCGTTATGGCTTTTTCCAATAGATAGGGAATTGTCCCGGATAAATGTATTGTAATCGATTTGCCTTGTGTCTTTTTGATTAGGTCAATCGCTTTTTCCAATGTTACCATAGGCTGTGACACGGTTCCCGTTCCTTGCACATGACCGTCTGTATTAACCCAAATATCCATATCCGTTTTCGGGATGATATATTTTTGGTAGTTTGCCGATGGATATTGCCCCGTAGTTTGTTCCTCTTGCGAATAACCTGTATTTACGGCAAATATCAGTAAAAGAAAACAGATTGACCGTAATGGAATATTTTTATCTTGCTTCATTCTTCTCTAAATCCTTAATGATAAAAGGTTATCGTTACGGTTTCCACTGAATGAACTCAAAAGCGATTTTTGCGAGTTCGTCAATTTTACCCAGCGTTCCGATATTATGAACGCCCGTATTATTAATGTACAATTGAGTTCGAACGCCAGCCTTGAGAAGTGCTTCATAAAAGATGGCACTCTGACTAACTGGAACGGTTCGGTCCATAACACCATGGAGAATAAGAGTTGGCGCAAAATCCTTGTTCACATAGGTTGCCGGAGCACATTTAAGTGCCATGGGCATAATATCCGAAATCTGATCGGCATACGATTTATTCTTGCTTTTCACCGCACCAAGTGCCATATACATACAAGGTGTAATCTCTTTTGGCGGATTATTGATCCAGGCATTCGGGTCGGCAGGTCCATAAAATTCAACAACACAATTGACTTGTCCGGAAAACTCCAGATTTTCACCGACGTCAAATATTTTACTCGGAACACCCAGCATGGAAGAAAGATGCCCCCCGGAAGATGCCCCGGAAGCCGCAAATCGATTGGGGTCCAGACCATATTCCTTCGCATGGGATCGAAGATAACGGACCGCCGCGCGCACGTCTTCTATTTGCGTCGGAAATGTATACCCCTTCCCAAGCGTTCGATGGGTAATACTTGCTATGGCAAATCCTTTTTCCAAGGCCTTGGCCGAGGCCCAGAATCCACCGTTACCCGGTTTTTCCGGACTGTACCAGCAACCACTATCCATCCAAAGGAGAAGTGGTACGTTTTCACCCTGCTTGCCGTCTCGCAGTGGTAGAAAAAGATTCAATTTGAGTTGTTCCTGACCAACTGTTTTGTATACGATATCACGAAGGACCTTAACGGAGGCCGGGTCCACTTTCTCCTGCGCAAACAGACAAGAAACGAGACCGATTAACATGACAAATGTCAATAATACTTTTTTCATATTTTCTCCTTGAATTATTACCTGGTTCCTTAAAGGAAAGAGGAATCCCTTAAAACACACTTTTTACGTTTTATGCTATTATTAAATTGGACGGTACAGGCAAAAGCTCTATATTCCCAAGAGGATTCGGAATCACCCCAGGTATGCAATATACCATCAATACCCCATCAGATGTTTATCTCTTTTATTTTGGCAGTAACGCACCGTCCACTCGACCTATATTATATTCTATGGTATAGTTTTTGGAGTCCAGTAATTTCTTTTTCCATAGATATTTGTGGTTGGCCAATAATAGTTGTTCCGGGGAATACAGATATTTGCTAATTTCTTCCAACTCCTTGGCTTTGTTTTTTTCTTCTCCGGAACGCAGAACATGGGCCGAAACGACGAGAATGGTCCATTGGCCTTCCTGATTGATTATTGTGTCGAAATAACCGTCCGAATCAACGATTAGGAAGAAGGCACCATTTTCTTTTAATTGATTGCGTATCTCGTTGACGACAATTGGTTTGGAATTTCTGGAGGTCAAGGAGGAGGTCGTAATTGTTTTTCCCTTGGGATAATCAGGAGGAAACATGAAGACGAGACTCCCTTCATCGCCCTGAATGGTATTTTTTTCATCGATATAAACGATTTTCCCGTCAATGGGGACTGGTGCAGCCGGTACTATATTCGGAACCGAATAATAATTGTTGCTGTCTCTAAAGAAATAATAGACAATCGAACCAACTGCAAAAATCAGAAGAGATACTAAAATACTATAGGTAATAAACAACGAAAATCGACTGTGGGACTGACGATAGGAATCAATGGGTGACTGCTCCCCGATTTCACATGACTGCTCAACTAAAGGGGGGGGAAATTTCAGGAGGGTTGGAGTTTTTACTATTTGACCATTCGGAAGGACTGGAGGCAATACCTGCGATTTTGTTTGTGTAGAATCTGTCAAACGTGATAAAAATTCATTGTCATCAAGTGGTTTGGGAACAGGTTTGTTTATATCATCAAGATCCCTGTCTCCATCTCTGTCACCTGTTCTTTTATCAAAGGGAATTGTTATCTTCGGGTCCGTAGTCTCGCCTCGATAGATATGGAGATTATCTGCCTCTTTTATAACAGGAGGGGCAATGGGATAGCCCCCTCCTTCTATCGAATTGTTTTCCGTTATATAATCATTATCGTCATTATCATCCCACCAATCGTTTTCGTTTATCGACGGAACAATAATATGCTGACCACAATAAATACAGCTAATAATTGTTCCGGATAGTTTACCCGGCGATTGAAGTCGGCGCCGACAACGGGTACAAAAAAAGTTTATATTGCTATTCAACATATATTTATCGTTCGTTTTATTTGTTTTCACTTTGATTGTTTTGTTGTTCAATGCCCTGTTGTTCTATGCCCTGAAGATGTATTGTCGCAACAAGGACCAGAAGAATTGTCATTGACGTCAACCACAAACCAGCAACCAGCAGACCGCCGTTAGTAAAAAACGCACAACCCTTAAGATCGTTAAAACCCGAAAGAGCCAAACCGGCTAAAAATAAAAAAGTTGACAAAATCGGTAAAACGATGGTCAGTATTAAAAAAATTAGTAAAAAAGTATGGATGATTTGTTTTTTATTCATGGAATATCCCGACTATTTCTGTATAATACAAATGAAGGTATCTTTGATCCCTTTAAATATTACTATCATTATAAAGAAGTTACACCATTTTTTCAAGAGAGGCAGAACTCTTTTTATTAAAATGTCAATGAATCACCTTAAATATATTCGGAATATGTTGCTGGAATCGAAAAGCGGCTTAAAAGATAATCTCTATCGAAACTATGATTCGCGAGGAGGGCGGCAGAGACTTTTTTCTCCATTATGGTTTATATTGGTTCTTTTTTGCTTTTTGGCCGGGATATCGTTTTGTTATGGAGCATCGAGTCAGCTTGTTCTGAACGATGGCCGGGTAATAACCGGAGCCATACATCCGATGTACAGTGTAGCGGAAAAGCCTATGGACAAAACCAAAGAAAAAGGGGTTCAGTCGCAAAAAATAATTGTTGTAGATGATCAACTGCGCCGGATTTATCTTCCGAAAAATACAATTCGGGATATTCAGCCGGATGAACTGACTCCATCCTACGAAGTATTTCGACTTCATCAACGGGTCGATGGGATACCGACCCATGAAATACTGGTTCTTGGTTCCTATCGAACGATGACGCCCTTTGATTCTTTTGGGCGTCGTATTATTTTGGCGGGAGGAAGGCCTATTGTTCAGGGAATAACCGAGATAACGCCTGGTTATATTCGGGTTCAAGGAATTAATCTGAATATGGATATGCGTATTTCCCCCCACAGTATTCCACGAAAAAATCTAACGGAACTGATTAAAAAAACAATTAAAACCGATTCTCTGGATGATCGGCTTCGCGTCTATCAATATTATGTTCAGGCGGAACTTTACGAACAGGCGGTTGAGGAATTACAGGAAATCATTACGGATTTTCAAGAGAAAAATACGAATGAAGATCGATTAAAAGTCGGTTTACAGATGATACGTCAGTTAGCGGCTCAACGATTAATTCAGGAACTGGAACTACGTCAACAGGGAGGACAGTATCGTAGGGTACGTTCACTTTTAGCCACCTTTGAATCACAAGGAATCTCCAACGAAAAAATACAAACGATTCGTCGTATGATTTCTAAAGACGAGGAAAACCAGGCAACGAAGAAGAAGATCATCGATCAACTCAAAATATTTGCCGGTAAAGTAACAGACCCGAAAATGAAAGATCAAGTGGATACCTTGTTCGAAGAAATAGAACGAGAACTCAATGACAATACACTCGATCGTTTTTCCGAATTTCTACTATCCCTAAAAGATACGGCGATAGACGATAATTCGCGACTGGCCATTGGTTTGAGTGGTTGGCTGGTTGGCAATGTCAGTGCAGATAATCGTTTGGAAATAGCTCTTTCCATGTATCGCGTTCGCAATCTGGCGCGAAAATATCTATTAGAATCGATACAAGGACAACGGGAGGCGCTCTGGAGTCAGATTAAAGCGGAAGAAGCATCGACTCCGGAACGTGTGGCCCGGCTTCTTCATCTAATGAAGCCGCCACGCAGTACGCCACGTTCAACGGTAAAAACACCGCTCTATTATGAAAGAGAAATTCCATCCTATGAACCCGGCAAAACGTTTCGTTATTGTGTTCAATTACCGCCGGAATATGACCCAAATCGAACCTATCCCATGATCATTACCCTGCATGGTGAACGAACAACGGCTAAAATGCAACTCGACTGGTGGTGTGGGCCTTGGGTCGAACGAAAGGATAATAAAGGGAATTCTGTTTTCGAACGTTTTGGTCAGGCAACCCGTTATGGATATATTGTTCTGGCTCCGGAATGGAATTCGCCTGGTTTGGAATATGATTATACCGCGCGAACACAAGCAGCCATTCTTTATTCCATGCGGGATGTTCTCCGTCGTTTTTCTGTCGATACGGATCGTATTTTTCTCTCGGGACATGCTAGTGGCGGTGATGCCGTCTGGGATTTGGGACTGGCACATCCTGATTTGTGGGCCGGTATTATTCCCATCTGCGGGTCCGCTAAAAAATATCCTTCCCTTCTCAAAAAAAATGCCGAATTTGTTTCGGTTTATGCGGTTGGCGGAGAATTGGACGGAGGAAAACTTCTGCAATGTCAGGAGGTTCTCGATTGGGGTATGGATCTGATAAAACCTTTTGATATGACCTATGTTCAGTTTAAAGGACGTGGAAACGAAGCTTTTTCCGATGAACTAATTCGAATCTTCGAATGGATGCAGTTGAGAACAAGAAATTTCTTCAATAAAAACGAACGAACTGTTTATACACTTCGCCCTTGGGATAATTTCTTCTGGTCTACTGAACTGAATCATTTCTCGCCTGATTTATTGATTGATCCTTCTTTTTGGACTTTTGCTGTTGTTAAAAATACGCAAATGGCTAAAACGGAGTTCTTCCGGATATCAGGTAATAATTTAAAGATAAAATCGAGTGCGGAAAGTGCTCTGATTTTCCTGTCGCCTGAACTGCTTGATTTTCAACAACGTGTCGAAGTTTTATTTAATACGAAGAAAATATCACCGGCCAATGGTATTATATTACCGAGTTCGGCAGTTATGTTAGAGGACGCCCGAACTCGATGCGATCGAAAACATCCTTTTTGGGCTGTCTTGAACTCTACGGCTCCCGGTGAACTCAATAATTGGTATGTACAATAATTGGTATGTATAATAATTGGTATGTATAATAATTGGTATGTATAATAGAAAAACAGAAGATATTTCAGAGGAAGAGGGGCTTATGTCCGAAGCAAATTTAGACGAGAAAGAGAAAAAAAAGAAAAACTCCTGGAATAAAATATGGAGAAAAGCGGAAATTGTTTGTAGCTTTTTGAGTATTGCAACAATTGTTTTTCTTTTTATTCAGATTGTTTTATCTCTAACCGGTATTATGTTACCGAATTGGTTTTCACGTATTTTCCCGATTTTTTTATCGGCTGCGGTTGGTTATGGAACGAATTATTTCGCGATTGAAATGCTATTCAAGCCCTATAATAAAACAGATTGGCATTATTTTGCCTTTTTGACGCTTGGTCTCTGGCGACAGGGACTTGTTCCATCGAAAAAAAATGAAATTGCCGAAGAACTAGGCAAGGAAATAGAATCGAAGCTCTTGAATCCGGAAGAAATTGCCAATGAAATTTGTTCCATGGTCGGTGATTCCCTGAAGAATCCCAATATTATGGATAATCTTCAGAAGACCATTCAAATGGAATTGGAAATTTACGAACCGCAAATTGTTGATTTTATGTATCCACAACTTGAATTATCACTTGTCTCCAGTTTGAACGATTTAATGACGAAGGAAAAGTTCGAGAAGTTTTTTATCGAAAAAATCGACCCCTATTTGAGACGAGATGATGTACGACAGTTTCTTGCCAATCGAATTACCCAATTTGGACGTCAGCGTTCCGCGGAAATTATTGGAATGATTAAGGGGCAATGCCGCGATTTCATTTGCGATTATTTATCGAAAAATCCAATAACAATGATGTTTGCAAAAAATTTGAGCGATGGTTTGGTAAATTCCGTTCAATGGGATACGGTGGAATGGAAGTTTTATGATTGGGTTAAAAGCGAAAAAACTCAACATATGATTCGGGATGAAATACTTAAATTTCTGAATCAATTACAGGAACAATGGCATACGCCTGAAATGCAAAAGAATATCGAGTTGTTATTGACAACTCTAAAATCGGAATTAAAGCCCACCTTGCAGCATTATCTTCATGATACTTTTCCGGCGATCTTGAAGAAAATCATTGAATCGGATACATTATGGATCTGGATTCGCAATAATTTTCTACCGCAAGTACAACCGAAGATCGAAAACTGGATTCGTGCAAATGGTAAAATACTGATTATTGATAAACTGAATATTGCGTCTCGGGTTCGTAATGCCGTTGACAAACAGGATATCAAACAATTTCATGGAATGATCAATCAATTGGCGGCGGAACATCTCGGAGCGATTCAAGTACTCGGTTACGTTCTCGGGGCCATTGTTGGATTGTTACAGTTGTTGATTTAACTCAAACGCAAATGACCTTCATCCATTCTCTACGATTCGTTCTCCACGATTCGTTTACAACTATAAATCTTCCAAATACCAAAAACAGAGAGCGATATCTGTTTTTGGTGGGAGTGGCCCCGACCAACTCCCCAATTAAATTAAAAGATACCTCAAATACATGGAAACTTTTTTGTTGGCCTTTTTTTAATACACTTCTATTTACTCTTTTCTTAACCGTTCACGGATAGAAAGTGAAATCACGGATAACACTGATTTTCACGGACAGCTTTTTGGCAAACAAACTTTTTTATGATAAAATTATTTATGATAATAGATAAAAATGTTTAGTTTGTTATTGTAAAATATTGTATTTTACGGCAGACTATCTCTGTTTATCCGTGATATCCATGGTTCCAAAATCGTTCGTGAATGGTTACCTCTTTTCGATAATATCGAAACTACTGATCGTTTTAAAATTATCGAAATCGGAAAATTGCCATACGATTTTTTTATCACGATTGATTTCCAGTAGATGGGGAGCTTCTTTAAAATGGTTGTGTCCGAGCCAGTTACAGATAACGTAATTACCATTGGGCATAACGTTAAATCCACCGACATATCGAAGAGGTTTTCCGGGCAAGTCGTTATTATCAACCTTCCAGACAACTGTTTTGTCCGGAGCAATTTCCCAAAGACAGGAGGCACCGAAATCTCCACTTGTTATAACGGTATTGCCATTTTTAAGACGAGCAACACCATGGACACCAAATGGAGCGTCGAAAAACCAAACTTCCTTGCCGTTTTCGTCAAGTTCAACAACTCTTTTTTTACTGTATCTTGAAAGAAGATAATGGCCATTATCGAGAATACGACCGATTCTCGTATAGAGATGTCCTCCATCATGACCTGGTAATGTTTCAATCTGTTTAACAATCTTGCCATTGGCGTCAAGTGTGGTTAATCGACCACTGGAGCATTCATTTACAAATGTATTGCCGTTAGGCAATCGCTGCATGGAATAAACCTCCGAATTGCATTTGTATTCAAGAACCGTTTTCCCCTCGCCATCGACTTCACGAATACCGTTTCCGGTTGTATAAAGAAGATGTCCTTTCGGTAACGACTGAATATCATTGGGTAAATGAACGCGATCCGTTCTGTTAATTGTTCCATCTTTTTCGATAATACGAACGACATCTGCCGAATAATCGCATATTGCCAGTCTTTTCCCCTTCATATAAGATTCCTGTGCGTCTGAAAACGTGAACGTTCCAAAAATAAACGCGGCAACAATACTGACAGCAATAATCTTTAACGTTAGACGATCCATTACATTTCCTTTTCAAGGGTTGGATTCATTCCGGTCTTCCGGATTTCTGATAGAAATTACATATTTACAATTGTAAATCACACACAGGTATTAGAGATAATCGGAAAATAATTCTTTTTCAGGACGCGGAATAACCGTTCGACTAATTAGAAGACCACGATCTTTAATGGCACTGACGGCAGAATCTACTGCTGTTTCGATATCGGCAACGGATCCGGTCATCATGAGAAGACCTTTTCCACCCATCGCCATAGCCAAATTGAGTCGGAAAAGAATAACATTAGCCGCTTTGGCTGCTGTATCTGCGGCAACGAGTGCACTAACCGCACTGTATGTCTCGATAATACCAAGCGCTCCAATATCATTAGGACCTAAAACGACCGATTGACTGACTGCCGGAAAAACGGCAGGATGAACGTTGGCAACGGTCAACGAGTCTATAACCGACTCCTTCCCTAACTGGACAGCAGTCTCCATGGCTGCCACAACGTCACTGACTCCACCTGCAAATATGATTAGATATTTGCCAGCACATATCGTTCGCGCTATCAGTAAATCCACCGAGGCCGCCTTGAGAAGTGCGTCTTGAACCTGATAACCGATTCCAATACTCGACAATTCAATCGCGCCCACCGATGTCTTTTGCAGAACCATTCCTGTACTCCTGTTCCTGAAAACCTGAATTTTATAAATAAAACTATAATACTTAATCGGCAACCACAGATAATACAGATTTTCACCGATAGTCTTTTGCTAAATAATATACTCAAGGTCTTTATAAAAGTCTATTTTTCAAAACAGACAAGACGCCTGCTTGGGAGGATGCGGACGAGACGTCCGCCCTCCCAGGAAATACCGTATTTGTAATGTCCTAAAGTATATCGCAAATAATATATAGTAAATAAATTATTTACCAAATATATAAAATAGAGGTCTATTATGGTTAAACACTCTATTTTTCGGTAAACTTTTGTGTTCTGCCATAATTTCTGTGGTTGTAAAATACGTCTTGTTTTTACCTTGAGTATTTTAGAAAAACTATCGGTAACCATTTATGGTTGAAAAACCGTTTATCGCGCGAACAAAATTTCGCATATCGGCCTATTTTTTCAACGCTTGTAAAACGCGCTCTGTAATGGCATTGACCAATGCTTCCATTTGTGGATCCTTGGTCAGTTCGACATTATTAGCCAATATAGGATTGGAAGCACAGCCACATGGCGATTGTTCTTCTCCGCGTTTGAAGGTTGGTGGATCGAAAGCACGATGACCAACGCCAGTTTCCTTCCAACTTTCACGGAACATATCATTCGCGCATAGTTCACAATTTTCGGCCTCAACGCGTGGATCTTTAATACCCCATTTAGTCTTGAGGGTCAGTAAATCTTCCGCTTCCTTTTTACTGAAATATTTAACACCCCCCAACTCGCGGGCAAACATTAAAATACGACAGTACGCATCAAGTAGTTCGGTCATCCAATAGGCTTTTTCGACTGTTGCTCCGAGACTAACGGTTCCATGATTGGCCAGAACAATAATATCCGATTTATGAATGAAGGGAAGTACAGTGTCCGCAAATTCCTGACCTCCTGGAATTGCATAATTCGCTATGGGGACATCTCCCATAAAGATGTCAACTTCTGGAAGAACACATTGCGGAATGGCTTCCCGAGCGACTCCGAATGCGGTTGCATACGGCGGATGACAATGAAGTACTGATTTTATTTCAGGACGCTCCTTCATAATCGTTAAATGAAGGAAGATTTCACTGGTATGCTTGCGTGCCCCGGAAATCTGATTCCCCTGCATATCGACGACACAAAGATCGTCCGGCTTCATAAAACCTTTACAAATCATTGTCGGCGTACAAACCACACGGTTTTCGTCGATTCGATAACTGATGTTACCGTCGTTACCAGCGGCAAATCCCTTGTTGTAGAGTCTGCGCCCCATGTCGCAAATCTCTTCTTTTACCTTTTGTATATTGAGCATACTATAATTCCCCTTTATTGCTTAATGATTCAATAATCTTTGTATGGCTTGTTCATCAATTTCAACGGTATCCAAAATGGCACCGATATAGGCGTCAATCGGTTTATTGTTCGGATAAAACGGCATGGATGCTTCGGCACCTTCACTGAAAGCAACCCATTCTCCCAAACCGGCAGAAAGTTCGTCATATACCACTAATTCTGTTCCGGAACAGCGGACTCGAAATTTCTCCGAAGTTTCTTCCGTGCTCTTTTCTTCGTTTGACGATATTAAATCGTTAAAGGTAAATGGTACGACGATTTTCAATTGGCCCCCCACCAACGATGGATGAAGTGTGCCGGGAGTGACCGTACCGATTACCTTGCCTATTCGCATCTTAAGACTCCCTTAAAAATTTCGGCTGCTCAAATGGCCCCTTTTCAATAAAAAAGGAAACTATTTGCTGTATTCTGTAAAAACCGGTTACTTTAGGATCCAATACCAGAAGATTCGCCCCCATAAATGGAGCCTCCTGACGAACCTGTTCCGGTGTGATACCTGTTAACGCTCGAATTATGGTTCCCTGTCGATTGGCTAACATTGCCCCCAATGAGGCGTAATTGGTCAACATAATCCCCGCCTGACCTTCAGAAGACTCCAATTTCGTCCTAAACATCTTCGCTGTTTCCTTAATACACTTCTCCCTGAAGATCGTTAAAGAAACAGTTTTTCCCAAACGTTCCAATAATGGCAATATCAATTTCTCGTTTTCGATATCATGTAAACCGATTATAATCGACCGTACTGACGATACCGCCTTCGATTTCTCGTCCGAGGTATGGACCGTCTGTTCAGACTCCCTGCTTCTGCTGGAAATCAGTGTAATTCCCCGCTTTCGAAGTTCATCTCTACCAAGTGGCGTTAAAATCGACTTGGGTAATATCTTCCATTGTTTTGTCTTGCCATCGTCCTTCGCGATTATAATCGCCTGCGTTATCAGTTTTTCCGATAATACAATCTCCGTTGACATTTGTAGTTTTGCAGCAGGAACAGACTCGATTGACGGTTCCTGTTTGGGATGATTGACAGGGCCGCGAACCTCGTTTATCGGCTTTTGTTCGGAGCGATTTTGTTCGGAACGTTCCAGATCCTGAATTACAAGTCGAACCAGTTCGTTCAGGTTCAGTGAATCTTTCGAATTTCCGTTCATAATACCTGTTCCTCCTGTTTATGATCGATAATGCCGATCACCCCCCAACGTGCAGGCGTTATTCGTGTACCGATAATATTGCCCCCTGTGTAACTTCCATCGCTGGAAATTAAGACGACATTTCCGATACCAGCTCCCAAATTATCGAATACAACTATTGGATCGCCTTCCGCCTTCGTTTTGTCTGCCGAAATCGGAATGGCCAAAAGGAGTTTTTGTCCATAAAGTGACTCATGTTTTGATATGGAAGTCGCTGATCCAATAATTAACGCCTGATTCATTACGTTTTATCTTTCTTTCACGTAACTGTTATTTACCGAGGATATGAAGGCTTTCCACCATGGCACAACGGCGACTTCGCGTAAAGGTCAATGGACAGGTAATACCTTCTCCGGTCGGACCGGCAATAGAGTAGGACCCGAAACCTTCGCCTCCTCCACCGTTTCCTGCGGTACTCGGACCATTCTTTACGAAGATTGTGGTATCAAGTGCTTTACCCATTTTTGTCATATTGACAACGTTATTCGAGTGGATCATTGCTGTATGACGGAAACCATGTTCGGATACTCGTGCACGTTCAATGGCTTCGTCAACATCACTGCAACGAACGAATGGAAGGAACGGCATCATCTGTTCCACTGGAACGAACGGATTTTCGTAATCCGTTTCGCCAAAGAGCATCAGAGTATCCTTGGAGACACTCTTGCCGATTCCGGCCGCTAGAACATCCGCGTCCTTTCCGAGAAATTCACGACTGGGGGCATTGTGTCGATCGGCTCCTTCTCCTACTTGAACGATTCCACGTTGCGTCATTAAGTCGACTTCCCGACTGTTCAAACGAATCGCTCCTGCTCGTTCCATGGCATCCATTAATTTATCAAAAACCGAATTAACGACGAAGACTTCCTTTTCGGATAAACAGAGCAAGTTATTATCGTATGCTCCACCTTGAATCATACATCGTGCGGCCCGATCCAGATCTGCGGATTCGTCCACGACGACCGGGGGATTACCAGGTCCTGCGACAATGGCTCGTTTCTGTTGGGACATGGCCGCCTTGGCTACTCCCGCACCTCCCGTAACCACCAGAAGATTGATCAACGGATGTTTAAACAGTTTATCCGCCGAGTCAAGTGTCGGTTCTACAATAAGACTCATTAAGTTATCAATTCCATGTTCCGCATATATCGCTTTATTGAAACGCTGAACACCTTCCGCCGCGACTTTCTTCCCGCCCGGATGTGGATTGAAAACAACCGTATTTCCTGCCGCTATCATGTTAATCGAGTTGTTGGCGACGGTTGGAAGTGAATGTGTTACCGGCGTGATCGCCGCGATTACACCAAATGGCGCATGCTCGATTACCGTCAGACCATAGTCTCCGCTATAGACTTCACTCGTTAATGCTTCCACTCCCTGTGCATTGTAACCGACGTTACGTAATTTGTCGATTTTATGTTCGACTCGACCGATTTTGGTTTCGGCCATTTCCATGGTTCCGAGTTCAATGGAATCTTCAATACAGATTCTTCGAATATGCTGAATCATCTGTTTACGTTCGGCTCGGGTTCGACGAGACAGTTCTTCAAATGCCTCGCGCGCGGCTAGAACCGCTTCGTTTGCATCTGTAAAAAGACCGTATCGTCCTTTATAACTGGGAGACGAACTTCCGACATTGCACAAATCTGCCTGTGTCTTGCCCAATTTCGATAAAACTTCTTCGATCACATTTCGAACAAGTTCTTCATTGATCCCCTGCATTTTATTCCTCTATTTGATATATATGTTCAATCGAATATTTCTGATGAAAATAACCGATATTTTGTTCTTTATGCAACAATGTCGATAATCCGTTTACCGCATTTCCACCGATTGTCGTTCGACGTGAATGGAATCAATAATTCCGATTGCCGTCGCGTCGACCGGTAACGGTTTTGTTTCGGGAGTCATTCGGGCGCTGGATCCCTGCACAATGAGAACGTATTCATTTTCACCTGCGCCTACTGTATCGACGGCCACTAAAGTTCTGCCGGTCGTCTTTAATGTTGTATGATTTGGCCCATCCAGAACGAATGGTTCGATCAACAGCAATTTGCGGCCGACCATGGTCTCCGTCTTTTGCGTGGAGACTACGGAACCTATGACTTTTGCGATAAACATAATTCCCTTTCGAGCCACTCTTGCGAATGACTGTTATTTGTCCTTGCTGTTGAGTTTGGCTAGTGTTTGACGTGCGACTATAATTTCCTCGTTGGTCGGTATGACCCAAATCTTGACTTTACTTTGCTCCGATTCAAGGGACCCTTCTTTAGCAAAACAGGCCATGTTCTTTAACGGATCGAGTTCAATTCCCAATTCCGTTAAATTCTCGCAGATCTTTTCACGAATATCCCATTGGCATTCACCAATTCCTCCGGTAAAGGATATTAGATCAACACCCCCTAATTCAACAATAAAAGCTCCAAGATATCGTCGAACATCACCGACAAAGACATCAATTGCCAAGGCGGCTCGTTTGTTTCCTTCATTAGCCGCCTTCGCAACGTCTCGAAAGTCCGCACTGACACCACTAAGACCCAACATACCACATTTCGTCGCAAATATCTGTAAAAGTTCGTCAAAAGAAATGCCGAGTTTCTTCGAAAGATGATTTGCCATAAACGGATCAAAATCACCTATTCGATTGTTATTGAAGAGACCTGTTTGTGCACTGCTTCCCATACTGGAACCACGGCTTTTACCGTCCGCAATGGCACAAACGGAACTGGATCCGCCTAAATGACAGGAAATAATACGCAGATTTTTACCGAATATTTCCGCACTACGTGTGGCAATATATCGATGACTTGCTCCATGAAAACCAAATCGTTTGACCGAATATTTTTCTGCCCATTCCAAAGGAACACCATAATAACGATTGTGATCCGGAATGGTCTGATGAAAACCGGTCTCAAACGCGGCAACCAATGGAATATCTGGAAGTTTTTCATTTAAAAGACGCATTGCCCGTACATAGGGAGGATTATGGGCAGGCATAACCAAATTTAACTCCTCCATGGCATCCAACAATTCCTTGGTGACCCATTGAACTCCGGTATATCCTTCGGCCATAACCGCCTTGAAACCGATTGCGGATACTTCTTCCGCCGATTTCAGACAACCGCTCTTCGCGTCTGTTAATTGGGCGAGACATTGACGGACCGCCACCGCATGATCCGGAATGACTGCCATGATTTTTTCTGTTTTGTCACCAATTGTGACGGTACAGGGACTCTCCGGATCTCCAATTCGTTCAACTCGACCGCGCGCTAAAAGTGTTTCGTCGGTCATATCGAACAGACTATATTTAAAACTGGTCGAACCAAGATTGGCGACGAGAATTTTCATGGATTTTCTTCATCCTTTACAAATATCATTGATTTCAACTTTTTGCGGAAAAGAAGACGTATTCTTTCCCTTAAACTCAATGGAAACGCTATTGAAAAAACTCCATCGATTTAGTTAATAAAAGCCGCCAAAACACCATCCGCAGGACGCGGAATAACATGGGCTGCTACGAGTTCTCCTACCTGTTGCGCTGCTGCCGAACCTGCTTCAACTGCGGCTCGAACACTGCCTACATCACCTCGTACAACGGTCGTTACAAGACCTCCTCCAATTTGAATGCGTTTGATGACTTCTACGTTTGCCGCTTTGGCCATTGCATCGGTCGCTTCGACCAACGGTAGTAAACCTTTTGTTTCAATCAGTCCGATTGCATCGTTCATTTTTATTCCCTTTTATTATTGTAGTTTTTGTATATTAGATTAAATATTTCAAGGTCAAGAACTATTTGGCCGGAGTTATAATCGTGGCCGGTAGTACTTTATTGATGTCACCATGCGGACGAGGAATAACCTGTACTCCGGTAATTTCACCTACCCGCTGTGCCGCCGTTGCTCCCGCCTCCGTTGCCGCTTTGACGGCTGCTACATCGCCCGTTACGAATACGGTAACAATACCACTTCCAACTTTATCCCAACCTAAAAACTGAACGTTCGCTGCTTTCAGCATCGCGTCTGTCGCTTCAAAAAGGGTTATGAATCCTTTACCTTCTATCATTCCCAATGCTTCCATCGATTTCGCCATTTCCTTCTCCAAATTTGGTTAATATTTATTATTGATGAATTTGAAAATCTATCAATTATTTGACTAATTCAACTTTTAATGCATGCTCAAGATCGACTGCGTTTCCTTCGTCGGTATCGAGATGGACCTCCAATTTTATTTTTTCGCCCACACGAACAAGCACCTTTTCCAGAAGAGTTGTACATCCATTAGAATCAATCCGCAATTTCATGAATTCTTTATCTTTCACTCCATAGAACATCGCGTCTTCAGGCCCCATATGAACATGGCGCGCGGCTCGAATGACACCATGGTGGAGATCAACAACTCCAGCCGGTCCGACCAGAACACAACCGGGCGTTTCTTCCAATTTACCACTTTCACGTACTGGTGGGTCAATTCCCAACGAAATAGCATCTGTAAAAGACAGTTCAACCTGTGTCTCTTTTCGGGTCGGCCCTAAAATCCGTACAGAAGGGAGCATTCGTTTTCTTGGCCCAATTAACATAACCGTTTCTTCCGCCGCAAAAAAACCCTCTTGATAGAGATCTTTCATTTTTGTCAGTGTATGGCCCTTGCCAAAAAGCGTTTCTACATCGGCGTCCGTTAAATGAACATGACGTGCCGAAATACTGACTACCAGCTCCGGACGTTTCAACTCAACGCTTGCGTCCGAAGTTCCAATACATCTTTCACGTATTATTCGACGAACCAACGCCTCAACAAGAGCACGGTCCAATTCCATCTTTCTTTTCTCCAATTTATCAGAATCGTTAAATTAATCGAATTTTAACTCAATTTCCTGTCTTTCTCATTTTATTATAACAGAAAAGATAATTATGGAAAACAGGGTATCTCTATTTTTATCGAAAATTTTTTTGTCGGTTTTTACATTTTCGTGCAAGAAGCTTAAAATCGCTAAAATTCCTTTTTTAAGAACTGGTTTATTTATATGGTAAAATTTTCTGTAATTCCTCGTCTTTTTATAACGATTTAGGTATGGCGATTCCTGAAATGACAATACTGCAATATAATATTATTGTAATATTGTAATATTGTAATTGTAGTAATTATAGTAATATAGAGTAGCGTAATAACGATTATTTCTGTTTCAAGTATAATATATTATGGGTTGTTATAAAATCTGCATTTTCCGAAAATACGGATGTCTTGTCCGTATCCTTTAAAACAGGCGTCTCGTCTGTTTTGAAAAAATTTATAACGGCCTTGAATATATTTATAAAATTTTCCCCTTGTTATATTGAAATTTTAATAACAATCTGTTAAAATGGATAAAGTATTTTGTTAAGATCTGAAATTACTAAAATTATAATAAAAATGATTGGTGTTTCTCGAAAGAATAAAGGTATTTCTCGAAAATATAAAAGAATAAAAAGGCATGAAAGAATAAAAAGGAATAGAGCGATTGTAATATAGGAATAATGATTACGGCAAGGGTTTTAGCAACAATTTAATTGTTATGTTTCGGTACAATTGGTAGGTATTGGTACGTATTGAGGTTAAGTAAAATATTATTTAGTAGGAGTATGTTATGAAACATTTATGGACGATATTAGCGATACAGTTTATTTTCATTGGGAACATAATATCATTAGTGGCCCAAGAGGCGAAAAAGGCTGTACCGATTCCGGGAAAGCAGGTTCTGGTTTCGACGAAACTGGTACCTAATACCCTTAAAGCATTTGGACCGGGACAAAAACCGGTAGAAAATTTTCAATCGGTACCAGAGGGAACGTTACAGGATATTCATTACTGGTTATTTTTTCCGAAGACGGATTCCGCGCGAAGTGAGGCGGGTTATCCCTTGATTCTTTTTATGCACGGAATTGGAGAAAGAGGTACGGATGCAGATCGAGTTAAAGTTATAGGTTTACCCCATAATCTGGAAGATCCGGCATTTATAAAAGATTTTCCGTTTATTGTAGTATCTCCACAATGTCCGGATGACTGTTGGTGGTCACCGATACAGATGTTCGCGCTTCTTGACGAAGTATGTCGGGAACAGCCGATAGATCCAACTCGTATTTATGTTACCGGTTTGAGTTGGGGGGGATTCGGAACATGGTCGATGATTCAGACTGATCCGAATCGTCTGGCTGCTGCGGTTCCAATTTGTGGGGGATCGATGAATCTAAAACAACTGGAAAAAGCGGTTAATCTTCCTGTTTGGGCGTTTCATGGTGATGCTGATTCCATTGTCAGATATGATATGTCAATTGATGCGATTAATGCTATTAAAAAGGCTGGAGGTATAAAAACGAAACTGACTTTATATCATGGTATTGGACATGATTGTTGGACACAGACATATCGTAATCCGGAATTATATCAGTGGTTACTGAAACAATCGGCAACAGGGAATAAAAAATGATGGCGTTTAATCCTGTACGCCTGTCGGTTCCATACAGTGGATTGTTATAAATTCGGCATTTCCTGGGAGCGCGGACGTCTCGTCCGCATCTCCCAAAACAGGCGTCTCGCCTGTTTTGGAAAAAGAGATTTATAACACCCTTGAGTATTTATTCCAGGTCGGAATGATATTGACATTTATAAACGTTATAAATTTCTGTGTTGTTATTATAATTCGTGTTGTTATTATAATTCGTGTTGTTATTATAATTCGTGTTGTTATTATAATTCGTGTTATTATTATAATTCGTGTTATTGTACATGTTATGTATATTGTCTTATTATTGTATATATTGTCTTAAAAACACCCTCTACGGTGAAGCCGTGACAGTTAAGTCCTTGAAGAAGACATAGCGGGAACCTTGTTTTCCCCTGAACAGTCACTGGTGACATATTATAAAATCTTGTCTTTAAAACATTCTTTAGGAGTCTGTTTTCTCGAATTGGTGATCAACTCTTTAAATTTTATATAAAGAAAAGAAAAAGTTAGAGACGGGGGACTTGTCGGATACAAATAATGATATAGAATACGTCCAACTGAGTTAAAGCTTAGTGACCCCAAGGCGTCGTAGCCAAACGGCTAAGGCAGCGGATTGCAAATCCGCGATTTGCGGGTTCGAATCCCACCGACGCCTCTTTCAAAAAGGTCGTAAGTGCCCATAAACG
>CAYUAP010000069.1:0-27077 GCA_964442735.1 uncultured Planctomycetaceae bacterium
TCCGTTTTGCGAAGTCCACCAAATTGCCTCGGACTACCTTGATTTTAAAGCGGAAGAAAACGAAAAAGTCCTGGATCGAATGCGATCCATTCAAATGCCGGGAACCTGGTCAGGCCCGGTCTGATATATTATTGTTACTAAAAGTATGTGTTTTTAGTGACAGCCCTGATTATTCCGATCAAAGCGGAATCGTTGTCATGGGCACCGAATGGAAGGACGACCTTTCATTCATAACAATTCATTGGGGACGGCCCCGTTTACATTTGTATGAAAGGGCCCACAATGAGTTGGTTACTTTTACAACTGGCAGCACTGGCCGAAACAGCGTTCGTATTGGAAATGAAGCTGTCGGACGGATTTACCAAGTTGGGGCATTCCGTCGCGTCAATCCTGATTATGGTGCTGGGCGTCTATTTGCTGTCTATAGTCGTTCGTCGAATTCCGGTCACGACAGCCTATGCCATTTGGACTGGTCTTGTTGTTGTCGGAACGGTTCTGATCGAGCATTTTGCCTTTGCACAGCCGTTCAGTATTGGTCGAATGATCTGTATTACGCTGATTCTCGCCGGTGTTGTCGGGCTGAAAATCCATTAGAGCCTCACCCGCATTTCATGCCGAAGAAAGGTAAACCCGACCCGTTCGTAAATCGGAATCGCCATTTCACGGGCGTTCAGAAAGAGATCGCAAACGCCCCGGTTCCGGGCTTCGTCTTTCAGTTGCCCCAGAATGGCCGTCGCTATGCCCAGGCGGCGATAATCGGGCTTGGTATAGAAGTTGAACAAATACCCGCGTTTGCCCGTTGGATTACGCACCGTGGGCATAATATGGAAGACGCTCAACATGCCGACCGCAACAATCTGCTCGTCTTCGACGGCAACGATTCCAACCAGTGTTCCGGTGGCAAGTTCCTCTTCGAGATATTGGACGGTGTTGGCCCGGATATCTTCAGGAATCGTCCGTTCGGTCGTTTCGGAAAAGTACTCCAACCTCAAGGCGGCCAGAACAGTTATGTCCTGTTTTTCAACGAATCGGTATTGCATAATTCACCTGATATTTTGGGGGAGCGGTTTCGAATAGTAGACGTCGTTATATTTATAGAACCCGCCGATGGTGCACATTGCCCCGGAAGCCATCATGAACGCCAATCGGGAACCGTCTACCTCTTCAGCAATTCGTTTCCGATTTACCGGATCAAACAGGTATCGCGGATCGTTCTGAAACGCGGGATGAAGAACGTTCTTCACATAAAGCAAAGTATCGGAAACCGTCTCGTCAATCCCCGACCAGTTGGAAATCACCTCGTTGTGCACGACCGCTATCTTGACGTTCGACGGTTGCCGGGCCATGAGTACCCGTTTGCGGTTATCAATCGGGAACGGATGACACAATCCCGGCTGAACCCCGCCGCCCGTCGACCAGCGAAAGTGCATAATAAACGGACTGGTGGGAGACCGGTCTTTCAGTTCGCGATAGGCGTCGAAAAACTCGTCTTCCGTCATGAGCCCTTTGTGAATCATGAGCTTGCCCTGATCTGCGAGCATAATCCCCGCTCCATGCGGATTCCTTCGGAAACAATACTCCAAAATCCCGTCGTTCGGAAACTCAACTCCCTTCGGTTTGATTACAATTATGCACATTTCAAAATTCTCCTTTTCCTTGTTTTTAATGGGTTTGCGTTCATTCAGCGTCAGACATGATAGACGCTGTGTTAAAACATCAAGGGAATTCGGGAGAAAGAACGGATAATTCGGAGAATTCTGAAAGATTATTGTTTGAAATGAGAGGCGTTATTGCAAACGTCGGAAATCCGGGTATAATCAACAGAGGAAAGAGGTTGTTTTAGTACATTATCAATCGTCAAAACTGCCATATAATATAGACCAACAGAATAGATATTGAATGGAAGACCGAAATGAATGGTCCAAAGAATTACACAGCAGAAGAACTTTTTGAATTGCTGAACGAAACAGATGAATGTACCTGGATCGAAGCAAAAGGAGGAAGCTGTTCTTCACGAGCGGTCATGGAATCGGTCTGTTCTTTTAGTAACGAACCAAACCTGGGCGGTGGCTATATCCTGTTGGGCGTTGCTGAAGACGATTCATCTTCTGAAAACGCCTATAAAGTGGTTCCATTGGAAAATAGTTTTGATAAATTTCAGGCGGACTTTGCTTCTCAGTGCAACGATATTTTCAATATTCCCGTTCGTCCACAGGTTTACCTTGAGAAGATCCATGGACATTCTGTCCTGAAAATTCGGGTTAAAGAACTGTCGACACGCCAGAAACCATTGTTTTTTAAGTCGGATAAATTACCCTATGGAGCGATGAGACGAATCGGAACGGCTGACCTGCACTGTTCGGAAGAGGATATGATCGTTTTTTACAGCGATACCGTTGGTTACGATTTGACGCCTGTTTCAGGAGCAACGCTTGACGATGTTGATGAAAATGCGATGGAACGCTACCGTCTATTGCGTAAACAAGTCAATCTCCAGGCAGAAGAACTGTTTTATTCAGATCGCGACTTACTTGCCGCGTTAGGCTGTATAAATCGTGACAACCCCAATGAACTCAATCTCGCGGGCGTATTACTTTTTGGAACATCCATGCTTCAGCGACGTGTTTGCCCAATGCACCGTATTGATTATATTCGAGTACCGGGTAACGAATGGATACCGAATCCGGACGAACGTTTTATCTCCATTGATATGAGGGGATCGCTTTTATTGATGCTGTTTCGCCTCATTGATGCCGTTAATGCTGATTTACCAAAAGGATTCCTTCTAAAAGAAGGCGAAATTCAAGCGAAATCGCTCGGTCTTCCCTTAAGAGTTTTGCGTGAAGCCCTCGTAAATGCCATGACGCACCGTTCGTATCGGGAATACCGCCCTACTCAGGTCATTCGATATGATAATCGTATTGAAATTACCAATTCGGGCTACTCGCTTAAACCGGAAGATGAACTTGGTCAGCCAGGAAGTATTGTCCGAAATCAGATCATTTCGACGGTATTTCACGAGACCAATCTTGCTGAAAACAAGGGGTCAGGGATCAGTGTTATGCAGAACCTCATGAGGGAATCCCATTTGGCCCTGCCGACATTTGAGTCCAACCATCAAGGAAATACGTTTACGATTCGCCTGTTGCTCCATCATTTTTTAGGACAGGAAGATCTGAAATGGCTTGCCAAATTTTCCATGTTTTCCCTGAACGATGCCCAAAAAACGGCCTTGATTTTTGCGAGGGAAGCAGGTGCGGTCGATAATTCCACTTATCGCCAGATGTCCGGTTGTGATACTCTCAAGGCCAGCGCCGAATTGCGAACAATGAAAGAGATGAGACTCTTGGATTCCAAAGGAAAAGGCAGATCGACCTATTATGTTCTTTCGTCCAACTTCACTATTCAGGATTCGGTCGCTATGGAACAAATTCCGACCGTTAACCAACAACCTCCGACCGTTAACCAACAACCTCTGTCCGTTAACCAACAAGTTCCGACCGTTAACCAACAACCTTTGAATGATAATGGTCACCCCTTTTCTCAAGAGTTATTGAATAAAATTGCTCAATTAAAAAAAAGAGAGCACAATTTAAACATAATCAAGGACATTATCCTTGATCTGTGCAGTATTCAGCCTATGAAAGTTACCGAAATCGCAAAGATTCTAAAAAGAAGTGAGTACTATATTAGAACAAAATTCTTATATTCCATGATTTCAAACGGTGAGCTTCAATATCTTTATCCTGAAATGGTCAACCATCCCAATCAGGCTTATATCACCGCTCGAAATAAAGATCGAAATAAAGATCGGAATAAGGAAACGAAGGAGTAAATTATTCGGAGAAACAAATCAGGCAAAAAAACGGCAAATTGTATCTCACTGCATATTTTGTATGTTTAATCCATGGAGAAATTTTATGAAAAAGTGTTTTTTTCTCACGGAAAATCGTAATCTAATTGATAAATGTCGTAAGGCGTCCGATAATCATGTTTCCGACAGAACAGGCGTCGCGAGACAGAAATCGCAATCGTTTGTCCGGGAAAAACGGTTCGAACCACGAAGCCGAAAGCTCCAGTTCGAGTTGTTGGAGGATCGTCGACTTCTGACATCAATAATTTCGGATGCGGATTACCAGAGTATTTGTACAAAATACACAGATTTCGAACTACCTGAATCTCTGAACGACATTAATATTATCGAGATCGCGGCGGATAATCTTTCCGTTTCTAATCTAAAAGCGGCTATTATGGAAGCAGGAACAACCGCCAAGTCCGATCTCATCATTTTGAGAACAAACGATACGGCCAATAAAATCGTCTTTACAAATACTTCAGACGAGATCTCAATTGATATAAACTCCTCATCCCAAGGTAAACTTTCCATTATTGGCTTTGGTACCCGATCATTGACCATCGATGCTAATAATCTCGCGCTGGCAATGGGAATTTATATGACAAACACGGAAGTCAATCTGGGCAATTTGACCATATCGAAGGGGGCAACCACTTATGCGGGCGGCGGAATTTTTAATCGCGGTATGTTGAAGATGACGGGGTGCACTATTTCAAATAACATATCTGATAGCAGCGGCGGCGGTATCTATTCATCTTCCGGTTCTGTATTGACAATGACCGGCTGTACTATTTCCGGTAATTCCTCTTCTTCCGGCGGTGGAATTTATTCTTCCGGCAAACTGACGATGAACAACGGTTCTGTTCTCAATAATACCTCTACGAACAACGGCGGCGGAATTTATTCATCTTCCAATTCAGAGTTGACAATGACCGACTGTATCATTTCCCGCAATACCACCGATAATAACGGCGGCGGAATTTACTCCTATTCCAGTTCAGAGTTGACAATGACCGACTGTACCCTATTCGGTAATTCTGCGGGTTATAAAGGAGGCGGAATCTATTTCGATTCACACAACGGTACTCTTGTCAATTTGAACTACTCGTTTAATATTGCGTGGAATGCCGGAAATAATATCTATGATACAGGGACTGCCGGGCAATCGGTTTCTTATCCAGTGGGAATTGGAGTCGATTCCAAAGATCGGACTATTGTTTCCGATCCCGTAAACAACAAAGTAATTGTGTACGACACGAATGAACAAGAAGTGGTTTCTTTTGGCGAAAAGGGAACAGGAAGCGGACAGTTTAATACGCCAATGGATATAGCCGTGGATTTGAACGATCTCTATTATATTGTGGATTACGGAAATTCCAGAATTCAGGTTTTTAATTCATCCGGGGTATTTAAATACACCTTCGGTGGTGAAGGGAATACCATCGGGAAGTTTTATCTTCCGGAAGGAATATGTTACGACAGACTTTCGGATAGAATATACGTTGCCGATACCGGGAATAACCGTATTCAATGTTTTTATCGTAACGGTGCCATTGATGCAAATTTCGGTACGAACGGTTGTATAGGCGGTCTTGAGATCAAGCGTAACAATATTGGTTTTGACGAACCGTCCGATATTGCGGTAAATCCTGTCGACGGAACGATATGGATAGCCGATCGGGGTAATTGCCGTTTACAGGTCTATACACAATCCGGTCAATATCTCAAGACAATTCTTTCTGTCTATCATCCTCAATCGCTTCAATTCGATCAAGACGGTAATCTGTACATTGCAGGTCATGACGAGAATGTCCAACCGGCCATGAACGGACGAATTCGTATTCTCTCGAAAAATGCTTCTTTTGCCCAAACTCATTTTTGGGGAGGTGTTGACGATATCGGTTCTTTTACATCCGGTCTTGCTTTAAAGTCGGATGGTACGGTTCTGTTTTATGATGTGGACAACGCAAGACTCGTATCAAATAAAGCCATTGTTCAAAATAACGGAGATCTGGTATTCAACGATCATGTTACCGATTTTTCCATTGAAAACAGAGGAGAACAAATAACGTTTCGATGGAAAACGGCCAAGCCGTCTGAAACCACAATTTACTATAAATATGCAGACGTCAACGACAAGGCGAAACTAGTTTACGATGAAATCCTTCGAACGGAACACGAGGTTACGATAACGGAACTTACTCCCATGACAAGATTATCGTATCAAATCGGTTATCGGAATTCTTTCGGTCATGAGATATACTGGGCATCACGGGATACGATTAATACCGGTGTATCCACAGGTCAAAAACTTGTTCAGCGAATTAATGCCGTCGGACTTGTCTATATGGATACAAAGGCCGGAACTGGATATATTCCAATATCCGAAGAAGAGGCGGTTATACGCGAAAATCGTTTTTATCGCATGGCCGAGTATTACTGGCAAAACAGCGGCTTTAATTTGTGGGTGGATTTCCAGGTCATTCGGGTTACAAGAGATATAACGGAAACAGATCCTCTCTGGCTATGGAGTCTGGCGGATACGGAACTGACTTCTCTCGGTTTCGACGCGGGGGATAATATAACAGGACTTTGGGCTTGCGGGGAACTCTTTAACGGAAATTACGGAGGAAGTGGGAACGTCTTCGGGCGAACGGCGGGAATGGCACATTGGTCGGCTCAGGGAGATGAATATGCCCTCCATGAAATGAATCATTCAATGGATTATATATATAATCAATTTGGAATAAAGAAATACGAGAGTAATCATTCTTTATGGTCCGTAAAAAATGCTGTTGGAGACTATGCTTCAGTAAATGGCAAAATTGCAGGAAATTTATATCCAGCCAACTATGCCACTCTTTCGCCCGATACTCGTGAAACAGACTGGCTTATCGTTCAGGATACCGATGAAGATGGTATTCCCGACTCGTCGCCAACAGGACTCAAATGCGCCTTTGCCATTACGGAAGAAACACTTGGAACGAGTTCACGTTCACTTGATACGGATAACGATGGTTTGACGGATTTTTACGAAGCCACTTATTTCCCGTTTGACCGACTTGATCCGCTCTCGAAAGATACAGATGGAGACGGTTTGACCGATGCTTTGGATCTGAATCCCGCTTATCCTATTACCAATACCATCGCACAAAAAACTCCTGTTATCGACGGAACCATTTCCAATACCGAAGGATGGACGACATTCACCGAGCAATGGGGATATGATAACGATTCCTATATGAGACTCTTCTACAACGACAACAACGAGCACGCTTCAGCGCTTAAAACGTATCTTTCCTGGGACGAGAATTACTTCTATGTTGCGGTTGATTATACGGGCTGGAGAGGAGTTGAAATGCTCATCGACGGAAGCGCCGACAACTGGAGTCTTGGCACAGATCAATTTCGTCTAAATTTGAACTCATGGGAATCAACTCCTTTAATCGCCGCCCGAATCGCTTCGCCCGATATGAGTTTTATGGCGGATGGAGGAGACGGTTTTAATGGTATTTACGATTCGGATTCCGAATTTACACAGCCATACCAAGGGAGAAATACAAATATCAGTTCCGAGGAAGGATTCGGTTATTCCGAACGTCTGATCACCGAAACCGATCTTCTTTTTCACAAAACATCGTTGAATAATTATCGTATTATTTGGGAAGTTGCCATTCCCTGGTCCCCGGACATATTGGACTTTGACGGATATATGTCGAAAATAATAGGACTGAACATTACCGCTTCCGGCGACGTCGTTTTCAATATCGACCGATACGGTCTTGTGTGTCTCGGCGATAAAAATGGGAATATCCCGATTTCAGAAATTGTTCTGTCAACTGAAAATCCTTCCGTTGGAAAGACCGTATCGACAACGACCTTCCCTGTTGGCGTTGTCCCCTCGTATCAATGGTATCGCGGAACTTCTGCCTCACAAATAACGGAACGAATTACAGACGCAACAGGTTCTTCGTATACTCCTGTTATTGAGGACAACGGCTGTTTTCTGAAAGTTGTCGCCACATACAATGGAATATCCTGTTTTGCATCGACCACAACAAGCGTTTCCAAATACAATCTTGAAGATTATACCAAAATCCGCTCTTTCCTTGAAATCACGGATTCCAACGGCCTTAAAAATGGAGAAAAAATTAACGAGAATACATATAATTCGCTCGATCCGACAACGTTTAATGTTGTCTGGGATGATGTTGACGGTGAATTTCGCGTAACGAATATAGAATGGAACGAAATGGGACTGGTCGGAAATCTCGACCTTTCCGATTGTACTTCTTTGGAGAATTTTTATTGCTATAACAACAGTTTGTCCGGATTGAATCTTTCAAATTGTACCTCACTACGTATTCTTTGGTGTGTTTTCAATTGTCTCGTTACACTCAATACGACCGGGTGTGAACAACTGGTACATATCGATTGCAGTTTCAATAATATTTCCCGATTGGACGTTTCATCCAATACCGCCCTTCAGGGATTTTTTTGTTCCAATAACAAATTGAATTATTTGGACCTTTCCCATTGTATTTCCTTGCTTTATATCGGATGTTGGAACAGCGATTTAAGGGATATCATTCTCCCCGATACTGCCGGAATGGAATACATGCCTGTTATTGATTTGGAAAGAGTCGATTCCGATTGGGAACCAATTGAAATGACCTATTCCTGGAAATATTATGACAACACCGTCTTGTCCATTGATTCGTCTTTAAACGCGGACAATGTGGAGTATTCGATTGAATTCCCGATGTGGTGCAGTATTTCAACTCCGGAAACCGGCGAACTTTATCAAACGATTGCCATTCATTCCTTTAACGGAACGGCAATAACGCGAACGGTTCAGGAAGGTTGCGCTCTGTATATCGACGCTTCCTCGTTCCTGTCTAATAGCGCCGGACTTGCGTATGAGTGGGATATCGACGGAGATGGAATTTTCGGAGACGTTACCGGATGTCAAACGTGGCTTGGTCCGCAGGAGATCAAACGGAGCGGAGGTGAAATTCGTCCTGTTTATGTAAAAACGCTGTCAGGCAATACGCTTCAAAATATAACAACGATTATGATTGTCGTTCAGGAGGTCGCCCCTTCCATTTGTGTCAAACAATCATTGCTGGCCAACGATCAGGTTCTCCTGCTTGATATGAACGCGTTTTACTACAGCCGCTCGGCTCAGGAATGGATTGTCGATTGGGGTGATGGAAGCGATCCATCGGATTATCGTCTCTTGTCCCACTCGCTTAAGACCGTTCACTTTTATGAGCGCCGGAATGAATCGAAAACATATTCCGTCACATTAAGGTTAATTGATACCAACGGCAATGGCGGAAATATATCGTATTATCTCATATCGCATACGGTATCGGGAACGACGCAATATCAGACGGCAACCTATTCATTGGAGGAGAGAGTATCCTCTGAAAATGTGGAATCGACCGCTAATCTTGATTTGGCGAAAAACGCCGTATTGATGGAGTCAAAGACTTTGAAGGCGTTGCCTGTTTGGGATAATAGTAAAACATCGATTGTCGCTTTGAGTATGTTTCCTGATTCGAATCATCTCTTCTTGGGTACAAGGAGTTCGTCGCTCCAGGTTATCGAATCCAATCGAGCAGCTCAACAACAGACAGGCAGATATTCACAACCACTTCCCATCGCGATTCCATTTGACAAGGATCTGGTTCGATCCGTTTTCGATTTCGATTCCATCTGGGAAAATGAAGATTTTGATTTTGTTAATGAAGAAAATATTGCAAAATATAATACGTCTTCATTTCAGGAAGGATTTGAAAACGAACGGAACGTTTTCGACGACGACCTTTTGACCTTATTATTATAAATGCGTAAAAGTATATCAGGTGGGGATCTTATTTCACCAAAGAACAAGGCCAATCCATTATTAAATGAATCGACCTGTTTACATCGACTATTTTACATCGACTATTTTACATGGCGATCATTAAACTTCACCAAGACTGGACGTAAAGAGATCGTCCAGATCTTCTTTACCGAAGATTTCGCTTTCCAGGGAGGTATTTCTGTGCGATTTACCGTTGTTTTTGGCGACTTCGTTGACACCGTGGAGTGTGAAATCGTCGTCCCAAATGGAATTCAACGCAACGGTACGAACCGTCGAACTGTCAAGTCCTGTGGCGGCCATCGGCTGATATTCAAACGCTTTTTGCGATCTGATAGGATCAACCATTCTCTTATCCGTATTCAGAAGACTACTGCTGGACAGCATGGCCGGATTGCTCTTTTGCTCCCAAAGCAACGCCGCCGCTAAAATCGAATCGGAAATGGAACTGGCTGTCGGAACCACAACGTTTCGCAAAAGTTCTTCTGTCTTCGGGGCAATCGCGACGAATTCCTCAATCCAGTAGGTTCGATTCGTCGATCCATAGTTGAGTACCTGATACTTTTGATACTGCGAATTCCAATGAATATCGACTGTAACAAGTTGATCCGGAGCACTCCTGCCGAGATATTTATCGTCGTCCGAATCAGTAATCTTTAGCGACGTGTAATATTCCGGATCGGTGGACTCATAAGTCGGATCGGCGGTATATCCCCAAAGAGTAACCGCGTGCCCACTTAACAGAGTTCCGTTCGGACTGGAATTAAATACACCCAGTGACATACTAATCCCATAACCGTCCACCAGAAGTTCAGCAACTTCCGGCAGAATCGTTTCCGGGGCGTCTGTATCGTTGTAGTCGTAATATTTACGAACGTTATCGATATCCATATTCGTATAGAACCCGCCGCCGGAAACGTCGTTTTGCGCCCAGCCGGAAGTTGTTGGAATACTGTTATTTCCGGTCAGGAACCAATCGACCGCGTAATACACACTCCCGCTTCCGTTGGTAAAGTGATTGACGAAATAGTTTATCACATCGTCTTCCGATTCAAAGGTATAAGAGTACAAATCGGCGTCCGTCATATCGCCATTTGCCCAACCGGTGTAATACAGAATATTCGCGGTACTTCCCGCCCAGCAGAGATTCGAACTGGAAGAAGCCCCTGATTTTTCTGCGTCGTACCAGTTGTCCGAAGTAACTGTAAAGACCTGTTGATCATCTTCCGTACCCGGAATGACAGGCTGTTCTGTATCATTGTTACCAGCAGACCCATTTTCGGACCTGCCAGTTTGTGTTCCAGGAACTGTATGCGTTCCAAGGTAATAGGTAATATCCCCTCCTTTATCATTGGAATCGACCAGTTTTAGAGTGATAGGATAATCCCCTGGATCGCCGTAATAATGGGCACAGGTTAAGTGAGATGAATAAATATCATAGACAGAACTGTCGTTTCCATCGCCCCAGTTGACAGTCCATTGACGGGCAACCCTGCTATAATAGAACGCGGAGAGATCAAGTTTGAGTACCTGCCCATCCAAGAATGAAGATTGGTCAACAGTAATACAGGGAGGAACCTCTGCAACGGTAATTGTCGCAACTGCAGGTCGACTCATAATCCCGGATTCGTCTCGAATCCGGAGTTTTATTGTATGGGTACCCGCCTCGAAACCAAGAGCTTGGGTCGAAATCCAGAATGACTTGCCGTAGGTATCAATATAGTCACTTTCGTTTGTCGTTCCTTTGAAATTCCACAAGTAGGTCAGGTCTTCACCTTCCGACTCTTCCGCACTAATAAATAATGAACAACCTTCCTGAACAATATACTCGTCCTGTCCGATGTGAATAATCGGGCGATCCGACGTAATTGTAATAGAGGCAGAAAGTCCTGAATTTGTATTGCCTACCCAATCGCAAGCAATCGCTTTGAATAGATAGTCGCCATCAGCAGAGGGCGTAAAGTCCCCGATTGTATCTGTCGTTTCGGAAAGCCAAAGTGTGTAGTGATTTCCGCCATCGGTCGAATAGTAAATATCATAGGAAGCAATGCCTGAATGTTCGTCCTCACCGGACCACTCGACAATCAGGTCTCCATCTTCCGCTTCGGTAACAGAGGCGATGACAGACATCGGCGCGATATTATCAATGGTATTAATCCACGTATTCGTCACAATAGGCTCGTTGTAATCGAAAATGATGGTTGCGTTGGATTCGATACGTGTTCTCGTTTCGACACTGTCTTTCAAGGATACGGTAAAGGAGATATACCCTTCGCCGTCGTGGTAGTCGTTGTTCGGCGGTAGGAAACCATCGTAGGCACTCTCGGGATAATGGTCGAGTGTACTCTCGACCCAGGAACGAAGATACCACTGTGCCAGTCGGGTTTCATCGTTGTAAGTATAGACGACTTTGACCTGTTCACCGGTCGACGCCTGTGGAACGAGCCAAGTGTCTTCGGCAATCAAATACGAATCGGAAAGAGTAAAGATATCGGATCCTATCGCGATTTCGTTTACGGAATACGTATCCCAGTTCCATGCTTCGGAAACGGCCATGGAGACACGAATTTCCTGCGCCGCGGCGGTTGCGCTCGCCTTGTTCTCGAAATAGACCTTATAGGCCAAATCACCATTGCCGTTGATCCAGTTATTGCCCGTAATGACCTTGAACAGCTCTTCCTCCGTCCCTACGTTGTACCAGACATAATCCACGCCAACGGGACCTTCAATCTCGTTTGGGTCCTCCGATTGCGGTACTTCGGGGGCTTCTTCGTCTTCGACTTCCTCCACTATTATTTCCTTAACCGTAAAAGGGAGGGATTCTAATTTCTCTTGAAAGAACACTCTAAAAGGCACATCATAAGCCCATCCGTATTCTTCAAGAAATCTTAGCTGAGTAGTAAATTTTCGTGTAATCCCGGTAGCAAGATTACCTGGGATAAAATCGACAACATCTATAATTAAAAAAGAGTAATACCCGGTAACCTTAATTTCGTATGTTACCTCCCTTGATTTTTCCGATATTTTCTTCGAATCAACCTCCTTCTTATCGACTGTGAAATAGCCGGTCACTTCACGACTGTCCGCTATAAAATCTCCTCCGCCTAATCCTCCAGCGATAACTCCGGGAATTGAATGAGCATCGTTGTAGGAGGCAATCGTGTCGTAAAGTTTATCTCTCAATTCTTCGTCGGTATCTTCAGGACCTATTGGAAAGACACTCGGCAAATTACCTGCACCGTAGTCGTAACAGTATTTATGACAATAGTCTATGGCATCTAGTAAAAGAGTCTCGGTTAGATTTTTTGTTCTTTCGTGTTTTCTAAATCCAACCCCCCACAAGTGAGGTGTTCCATTAACAACTCGTGACCCATTGCCGAAGAAGTAAGAATCATAATCATCCTTATCGGAAGTTAGAAAACTTGTGTACAAATTTGCTACTTCCCTTCCGAACAGGGTACGCATAGCCTCGACAACCACCATACCAGTAGCGTGCGCGCGGTAGAGTCTATCCAAAAGCATTGCTGACTCATACATTGAATCAGGCCAAGCAGGTGGCTCATGGATTCCCCCCGATTTCCCCTCAATAAATACAGAACGAGGACATGAATCGGTATGGTAATCTGAATTACTCATAATATGTAAAACATCATCGTCGTTTCCAGAAATACAAAGTTCAGATAAGGACGCCGCTGCGTTTTTTGTCTGAAAACATGACACCACTTCCGATGAAAACACCAATTTGTCAAGATTTATAGAAACGTCTCCAACTGTAACGGTCTCAATGGAACAATAATAATTTCCACAAAAAGCGTCAATACAATAGGTTCCCTGAGCCAGATTGTAAAAAGTATAGTAACCGTCTTCCACTGCTGCAAAAATGCTATCGTAGTCGTTTGATGCGATTACAAAAAGATTCTCGTCGGAATAGCCGGACGGTAACAAATAGGTTCCGGATACCACAACATCGGAGGTTTGCAGCGCAATTTCGATATATTGCGTTGCGTCGTAATGCTCAAGCGTGACGCGCATGTAGTCATCAGTAAGAATCTTTACGCTACAATTGGAAAGTTCGCGGTCAGAATAGATATGAAATTCACCCGTTGAATCAGTTAAAACCGAACAGACAAGCTCGTCGCCGTCATATAAAGCGACAAACGCAGACGCAACGGGATTTCTGAAGACTTCTTCCGTAATCTTTCCGTTGACGGCATATCCCTGTTGAAGTGAAAAATTCAGTGTTGTATACGTTGAGTTTAAGACGGTAACGGATACCGGATCGATCGATAAAAACCGTCCGTATGTTTCGACAGACAAAACATATTCTCCGGCGGGAAGGTCGTCGAAAATATATTGTCCTTTTACGTCTGTGAGAACGCAACGATCCTGTTCGCCTTCGACACTGGCAATAATATATACTCCTTCAAGCGATTCCGTCGACGAATCGATTGTAATGTCCCCCTTAATAACTCCAAACGACTCCGCCAGTATATTCAAATTAACAACGTCTTTTCCGTCGATCAATTCGACAACACTTTGCGAAAGAATATCAGCTTTGTCCACAGAAAGCGAAATATCCACATTCGCGGGAAGATAATTAAAACAGAAATAACCAGAATTATCAGTGGTCGCAGTATAGGGTATTGAATCTTCGGTTTCCTTATCTTGTGCTGTTACCACATAACCTGCCATTGGCTCGCCGGAGCTACGATTGACAAGATGCCCGCTTATCCCCGTTGTATCCGCACCATGATTTATCATTGTCGCAAACCTCTGCAAAACATTGGTATCGTATACAATCGTACCACGCGCGGCCAATATCTTCGCGGCATTGAGAATATCGACATGGTAATCCTGCCAGGTGGTCCAATACGGATTTCCCTCGGAATAGGGCCGATCCTTGCCGGTGGGTACTGATGAAAGAACAATATGATTATTGTTGCCTGTTTTAAAGTAAAATGAGATTGTTGTTGACTCGCCTGCCTTCAATACCGTTAAATCAGTCCCCGTGGACAATGCCGCCACAGATATTGCATTAGCTCCATACGCTATTTCTTCGGCCGTCATCGCAATAATCGCATCTCCGTCCGATCGAACAGACAATAAAGGAACGGGAATATTGTAAGTTGACGTATTAGTAACAGTGAACGACGCTTGATAAATTCTTCCTGAACGAACGGAATCGGGGAGTTTTAGTTCCACCGTGAAAGAGGACGAGGCATCCCAATTGACTTCCGTTTCCGCAGTGGCAGGTGGAACATACCCGGCTGGCATTACTTCAAGATCAGCAGAAATCGATGTTTGGGAAAATACTAAAATATAAACGATTCTGTTTGTGGACGACAAAGCGATATGCAATAGCGTCATGTTATCAATTACTGTGGATTTTGCGTCATAGAGTGAATCGTCAGGAACAAAAGTATCGCGTACAAGCAGAGTGACGCTTGGTGAATCAGCTGTTATATACTTTTCTTCATTCGCCGGAACTTCTAACCGATATAGTATTAAACTCCCTTTACTTATGCCAACATTGGTTAATCCATTTAATAGGGGAACAGAAACTTGCGTGCATCGGGAAGAACTGATATAATTGTTCTCATTATTAACTCCCTCGAAGATTTCGCGATTCGGATTGACAGAAACGGCGAAATACCAATTACCTTCGACGACATTCGGAACGGCCACTTCTGCCGTGAAAGTTTGCATATCCCCCGCGGCGATATTACCGGAATGGACTATTGCCTTGACGAATACTTTTTGACCGGAATCGGAAACAAGATAAATCTCGTCAGTCCATGTTCCCGTGGCGGCGACAGAGCCGAAGTTACGAACCGTCCATTGAATCGTAACCGTTTCGCCAACGGACACGGCTTCAGAAAACTGTATATCGACCGGCCCCAAATCGACTGGGGAATTGGCGTTGTCGGCGAACTCGTACGCTCCGATATCGGCATACTTACCCTCCGTGGTTATCGTTCCCCGAGCGGTAACGTGCGTATCCGTAACACGTGGAGCATTGGTAATATCGTTCTTCGGAGCGACAGAACCGTTCGCCGCGTCAATACAGGGCGAACCTGCCGTTAGATGGTAATCACCTGCGACCGCATTACGAAATCCGGGATTCGCCCAAATATTGCCATTCGTGCCGACATAACTGAATGACTGCGGACCGATTCCCTTGGGATTATAGAAAACACAGTTATTAAAGGCGTAGTTGGACGGAGTATTTCCGCCAAAGAAAGAATCACTGACATCGGAAATAATACAATTGACAAAGGTTCCACCGTAATAATAGTAGTGTGTATTCATTAAGTGTGTTAAGCCGGTCAGCGTACAATTCGTGTAATTACCGTTATGTGTCGCGTACATACAATCTTCAATGACCGAGTTATAAACATTCAATGTTGCACCACTGCCGCAATGAGTGCCTACAAGTTTGGAATGAGCGACAACACTGTTATGAAGTTCCATTTCCCCACTGGCAACATAGATGGCACCATCATCGGAATTATCCGGATCGGAACCACCGTAAAGAACCTTTGCGTAATTCAAGCTTGCGGTTCCACCATGAACCCGAATCGCGGTCCAATCCCCCGCTTGTGGCCCATATTCTCCGTCATCTTCGTCGGTATCGCCTCCATAGGAGTCGTCCTTAACAGAGGTAAATATGATCGGTTCCGCAACAGTACCTTCTGCTATCAAGACGCCATAAACAACGAGCGAACAGCCGGGATCAAATTTGAGAATCGCGCCGGGAGCAATTGTCAACGTCGTATCGGAATCAATGTATATCGTGTCGGTAATGTGATATACCTGATTCCCGCTCCATTTTGTGTTTTGTGTGATGTCTCCCTCGAAAATTTGCGATACATATTTTACCTGTATGTCGGTACCCATCGTGACAGTTCCGGAACCGCGAAAATAATCGTCACCAATTCGCGGAACGGATTTGTTGCCGTCCTTGTTCGTATCTCCCACGACGGTATCGTCCTCAGCACGGGTCAAAACGGCACCATCTTCAATGAAGACAACCGAGTTCGCCATGACATTTAAATAAGCCTCAGTCTGAAATTTTACAACCGTATTTTCGGCGATGGTAAGCATTACCCCCTTGGAGACCGTGACTTTTCCAACCACAAGATGGACTTTGTCCGAATCCCAAGTTTCATCGGCGCAAATCGTTCCGGAATGAATTACGATCGTCTGGTCATTGAGGACGGTTCCCCGATAACTGGTGGAACGTACAACACGTCCTGTGGCGTCAAGATAATCGGCTTTCAAAAATCCGGCAGAATCGGTAATACGGGCAGTGTCCCAAGTGTACTCGTAGACAGCGGCAAACGTTCCCAGCACGACTGATTCGGCATCCGAAATCCATGTAAGCTTGAGAGATTGGGCTCCTTCATATCCCTTGCTGCTAACTTGTACCTTGCCACGAAAAGTTCCCGATTGCGAAAGAGCGATCCCCATTTGCAGTTCATAGGCTCCAAGATCGATGATTCCATCGCATATACGGTATTGTTTCGCACGATCAAGCGAAGAAATCGTAAGATCGAATTCTTCTGCGATTTCGTTACTTCCTTTGTTGACCGCTGGCGAATCCGTAACAAGTTGATAATCGTTATTAGCCTTGTCGACAAACAGTGGACGGTCTGAATCGTACCCCCAATAAGAGGAAATATTGTGTGACCCGATGATGGTTGTCTCAGTGGTATGGTCGATATCCTGGTATTCATCTCCTCCATCTTTCGCGTAATTGTCCACAATAATAGAGTTGTGGATTGTCAAAAGGACATACCTGTCACTACATATTCCCCCACCGTGAGACGCATTGATTGCAATGTTGAATTTTTGACCAGCGGAATTCCCCACTATCGTACAATTCGTTATCGTCACTGTACTCGAAGTTTGATTAAACACTCCGCCCCCGGAACTACTTGTATGAAATTTGTAGCATTCAATATCGGTAGAATTTTCGTAAATCTCGCAACCTACCAATTTCACGACCGAGTAGTCGCCGTTACAGATTCCACCACCATAGCAAGTCCCCTGAGTATTATCAAGTGAATTGTTGTTAATTGTACAGGTGATAATTTCTGCGCACGAGTTTTTAGAATTATAAATTCCACCGCCATAAGAAATCCCTCTTATCAAGTTATCAGAAACGACACAATTGATCATCTTCATAAACTGGGAGTTATTGTCAATCCCACCACCATAATGAAGGCTTGCATCGTAACCGATAATCGAGTTGTTCGAAACAATACATTCCGTCATCAACAGTACGCCATTGTACCCATTACTGATTCCACCTCCGGAAAGCCTATGGTACCCGCGGCCTTTTCCCATGATGTTTCCAGAAACCGCACAGCGGTTCATTGTCAAAGAGGCATTGCTATAATTTGCAATTCCACCACCGAAAGCATTACTCGCGTAGTAATTAGCGTTATCGGAAATTGTACAGTCGACGAGAACCAATGTGCCAAAATTGCATATTCCTCCGCCCCAATAGGTATAAGCCTTACTGCTGACACAGTCTCCTCCTGTAAACGTTATGTTACCGAGATTGACCTTGTTGATGAGATTAGCAGTATAGTTGATATCGGCCAAACCAGCAGAAATAGTCAGGACCCGCGAGTTCTGCGCGGCGTTGAGGGTCAATTTTCGGGTTCCATAGCCGACAATATTGAGTTTACCGTAGAATGTCGAATCGGTATCGATAATAATTTCGTCCGTTCCTGTGTTGATGTAGCTAATGGTATTGACGGCATCGGTCGTTCGGACAACGATTAAATCGTCTTTGAGGTCTTCCGCCACATCTCCAGTTGTCGTTCCCACTTTGGCTATCGCCGCTTTCAGATTGGCAAGCGTCAGATTGGCCGCCTCAATTTCGATGATGTTGACATCGCTCATCGTTTCGGAAAGACCAAAATCGGCGTACTCGGTACGAATCGTGTCGTATTCCGTCGCGGTAACAGTCAAGAGTGCCCGTTCTTCCAACGGTTCCATACAAAGATGCCGGGACTCCGGGAAAAACGTTTTTGCCTTTCGGCCCCTTCTGTAAAATTTATTGTCAAAACGGAGACAATCGCAGACTGAAGACAAAAGTCCAAAATAATTGAGAATTCTTGATACGGTCGAAACCTTTTTCATAAAATACCTCTGTTAAAATTTAAATTTTATATTATAAAATGCTATTCCGGATAAAACCCGACCAATAATACTTTTTATTGCCAAAATGACAAAATAGGCACAATACACACTTTGTTCAAAACACGATAAACGTCATGACTTATTTCTATTCCCCTGACATTAATTATTTATTGCTTTTTACAAAAAATCAGGAAATGAAAATGGTAAATATCTGAAAATTTTCTTTGAAATTTCTAAATTTCTGTTATCTTTACTCATGATATGTTAAATTGGGGAATATTGGTATATTGTAATAATATTCGAAAACGATAAATGTCATGACTCATTTCTACTCCCACATCATTTCTACTCCCCTGTCATAAAGTACTCCCCTGACATAAAGTACTCCCCTGACATAAAGTATTTATTGCTTTTTACAAAAAATCAGGAAATGAAAATGATAAATTTCTGAAAATTTTCTTTGAAATTTCTAAATTTCTGTTATCTTTACTCTTGATATATTAAATTAGGTAATATTGGTAAATTATAATAATATTCAGGAACTATAAACATCATGACTCATTCCTACTCCCACATCATTCCTACTCCCCTGTCATAAAGTACTCCCCTGACATTAATTATTTATTGCTTTTTACAAAAAATCAGGAAATGAAAATGGTAAATTTCTGAAATTTTTCTTGAAAATTCCCAGATATCCGTAAACAGAGGTATGTACATCCATGTCGGAATTTTAATATGGACAATATAGGTAAACTACCGCAGGTATTAATTGTCACCATTTTCGCTTCAACGGTATTAAGGGTGATCGATTCCTTTCTAAAGAGACGATTTCTGACCGATGGCAAGTCGAAACCCGAAACGTCGTGAACAGGCGTTAGGATCAATTGCGATTCGATAGGCCGAAGAACAGAACAGAACCGACGATTGCCAGTCGCCTCCCCGAATGACTTTCTTCGTTCCCGTTGCCGGACCCGTCGGGTCAACAACTGTAGCAGGTTCGTCATTTTGAAAGAACCAGTCATTACACCATTCGAAACAATTACCCGCCATATCGTATAAACCAAAAGAATTCGGCTTAAAACAACCGACCGGCGCAATCCCCGAAAATCCATCGTCGAATGGAAAAGATGTTCGTCTGCTATTCTTCTGTATTGTATATCCCTCTTCCCCCTTCAATAAATTTTCATCCCGACCATTAAGATATCCTTTTCCCTGCTCTGGAAAATCGCCCCAAAAATAGAGCGTTTTCGTTCCGGCTCGACAGGCGTACTCCCATTCCGCGTCACTTGGAAGTCGATATTCAAATTCAAGACCCTCTTTCACTCCAGGCGGATTCTTCGCATTAAGCCAACGCAAATATTCCTGAGTATCCTTCCAGTTTACATATACGACCGGATGTCGTAACGTCTGTCCCTCAAAACTGTTCCGCCAGTTCTTCTTCTCAACCGTCGGTTCCAAATCGGATTCGTCGTTCTGATTATTTGAGGAAAGAACTGCCGTTCCTCTTTCCTGTGCCGTTACGTATCCTGTCTCCTCAACAAACTTTTGAAAATCTCCTACCGTTACTTCAAAACGTGCAAGATAAAAGGGCCGATTTATAATAACATGATGTTCCTGTAACGCATAACAGAAATATCGGTCTATTTCAGAATTATTGTATCGACATTTCATTATATTATATTCGCGAGGTGGTGATATGGTATTTCCCATAACAAACCTGCCTGTCGGAATCAGACAAAATTTCATTCCCTGTTCGTTTATGTACTCTTTCGGAAATCCAATCGTCGGTTTTATCGTTAAATCTTCCAGAAGTGGATCCGTTACTTCAATGTTCGAGGGGGAAACATTCCTTTCATATAAATGCTGTTGTTCAAGGAATTGCCATGAATAAAAGATTAAAAGTCCTGCCACTAAAAGGAATAAAACCGCAATGATCGAATAAAACCGCTTTAGCGAATATCCTTTTTCTTTTGATGATTCGACCCGACAATTCTCCTGCCATTGTTGCAGAATATCAACGACTTCTTCCGCCGATTGAATTCGTTCTTGTGGATCCCTTTTCAGCATACGATCGAGTAGGGAAAGAATCGTTTCGTCCTTAATATCGGGCCGAAAGCTTTTGAGAACCTCCTCGCTATATCCGGACGTGGAAGATAAATTGATACCGGTCAAAAGAAAATAAAAAGTCACCCCCAGACTGTAAATATCCGATCGGGGCGAAAAGACGTTCGGATCGTTCTCCAGTTCCGGAGCAATGTATCCGCAAGTTCCCTGACGCGTCTTCATTTCTGTCCTGAATTCGGACTGCTCTTCCCCTGGTATTGCGTTCCATAACATTCCAAGACCAAGATCGCATATTTTAATTCGACCGTCGTTGTCCCGACGAATCAGATTGCTCGGCTTGATATCTCGATGGACAATGTTATTGATGTGTATACACCGTAAACCACAGGCCACTTGAAGTATCATCTCCGCCGATTCTTTCAGAGAAAGTGAATACTCTTTTTGACCAAGAATATATTTATTCAAATTCAGGCCCGGTACAAATTCCATGACCAGAAAGGAGACTTGCTCATATTCACCATAATAATAGATGCGAACAATATTTTCGTCGTCAAGTTGACCCTGATTGGCAACTTCCTCGCGGAATCTCGCCTGAACCGCTTCGTCATGGCGTAAATATCGGGAAATAACCTTTATGGCTACCGGACGTTTGAGATTCAAGTCTGTCCCCCGATAGACCGTTCCCATTCCACCACTCCCAAGTAACTCCTCAATAGAAAATGTCTCGTCCAGAATCTTACCCGTCAGATCAAACTGCTCCAGGTCGTCGTAATTTAGAATTTCGTCGTATAATTTCGTTATGATTTCCCGATATGCCGGAAATCGGCTAATGTACTCCTCCTCCGTCGGTAATGAATTGTGCTTGCGTCCCAATAACATGTCTACTTCTAAAATCCGCATGAACAATTCACAAGTGACCAGACCCTGTCCCTCGGAAAGACATTCCTCCATCGAATATGTTCGTTCCGGATTCCATCGATGCTCAAATGCAACCGAAAGAGTCGATACTATCGTAAAAGTCGATCGATCCGGTCCAAATTGATCTGGATCCATATCAAATATATCCATGACTTGATTCTTTTGCATTGTATTACTCCTTTAAAAAACTATTATGATTATCCACTATACATCCCCCTCATTATTGTATTATTGTTTTTTGGCGCAAAACAGGAAGTCAAAAATGAAAAAATAAAAAAATTTTTTCAAAATTTCTAAAAAAATAATATTTTCAGTAGACCAGACGTCTGTAATAATATATAATGACAATAATATATTATGAAATGGCATTGCACTCAAATGATTTCCAGTTTGGGTTATTGTTAAAAAAGGAAATAAAATGTCAACGGAACAGGATACAAACGAAGAAAGAAGTAAAGCTCTTATATCGTCCGCATTTCATCGCCACTATATTCATCTCAAGCGAATAGCCGCATTTTCCATGTTTGGCCTGAATTGGGCAGCTTTTTCGGCCAGTGATTTCGTTATGAGTGCCTTTAAAAGCTGTCATCGCGCCATGTTTCTAAAACAAACAATAATGGATTCAGAATCGCAACTTTGGAGCTTTCTTTATAAATCGACCTGTCGTAAAGTCATGGCCGCCAAACGACACCAAATGTCCCTCAAATGCGGAGGAGCTGACCTGACTTATTTATCCCGGAAAATGGAGATCTGTCTCGAAGACGTCGAAGACAAAGGACCTTCCCCCGAACTGATTTTCGAAATAAGAGAGGAAAGTCAGGCCTTTCTGGAACTTTTCGCCGATAATCCATTCTTCTACAAAATTATTAAATGGAAACTGGAAGGCTTATCTTTAAAAGAAATTGCGCAAAAGTTAAATATTTGTCCTCGAACCGTGAATTATCATCTGCTCCATGCAAAATTAAGATGGTTACTCATTTGTAACTGCATTGACATTATTGTTATGAAATTCAACGGTTCCACCGATGAGGAAACGGCGATATTACTGGAACTTCCACTCGATTGGGTAATATCTGTTCGGCGAGGGATCCTGAAACTCTGGTCTCGGGAAGAATATAATAATTATAATTCACCCAATTGGATCGAAAGAATTGAGTATTATTTTGAGACCGGCAAGATAAACATCGATGATGAATGGCCTAATATCTGGAAGGTTCATCAATCCTTTCATCGAATATTGGATCAATGGACTGCCCTCATTCGTGGTCGTTGGCGCCGCCTTCTTGAAGAAGCCTGGAATCAGTTTGAGGAAACCAGGTAGTCTATGTTTTTTCGGAAAAGTAAAAACAATAGATAATAGGTTTCGCGAAAAGTAACCGAAGCAAAAATAACGTCTTTTTCGTAGAATGTCGATTCCCGAGGTGCCCAGTGAGGTGACGTCCACGGTCATTAAACCAGCGAGGTACCCGTTTTGGACGCCATTGATCTATATGATATGGTTCGATATGGACAGTGAAAAAAGTTGTCGCAAGTCCCGAGACGTTCGGAAGATATAGCTTAACGTCTTGTTTTACAAGAAGTTATGAAAATATCTTCATACTGTTTCATGAAACGTCGAGTTTGGACTTAAAATCCGTAGGTCTCAATAATACGCCCGTTCTCGCTTGCGGGCTTGCTTAAGAGCATTTCCCGGAAATTCAAACGGGGTTGAGTATCAACATTTTGTCCCAGTATTTCTTGGAGAATGCTTAAAAAGAAGTCTGAACAGGTTTTGCCGCATCAAGGATTGACTGAATCAGTCCGCCGGGCGCACAAGCTTCGGGAATCGTTTGACCGTCAAGCAGCATAGGATACGTCCAGCAAATGACATGATCCAAATAATCGTAACCGAAGCAGCTTCCTCCCGTCTTCATATCCAATCCACAAGGCTGCGACCAGGGAAGCGGATGCGGACCTCGATAAATAGTATCGAGCGAATCTTTTATCATGGTTGAACCTTCCTCAAGTCGTCCATGATAAAGAAAAGCACCAGCGGCCATTGCGTTACATTGGATGAAGTTGCCAGCCGACCAGATACTTGACCCCATCCCTCCCTCGTAACAGATGGAACCGTCAGGATAAACAGCATTGACCGTACCAAAGGGGGAAGCATGAAGATTGAGACGGGCAATACTGTCCAAAGCCGTTTCTACTTTATCTTTGGGAAGCGAATCCGGAAGACCTACGATTCCAGTACACCAAATTGAAGAAAGCTGCATACTTAAGCAGGCATTGTTTTCCCGTTGATTCGGTTTATCGACATAAGTTTTATAATAACTGCCATTCCAGAGAATCGCATCGAAATTCTTCTTCCCTTTTTCATAAATAGCTCGCCAAGCGTGTGCGGTTTCCGTTTCTCCCATAATTTCAGCCATTCGTATGGCGCAAGCCAAAGCCGCAAGTCCTTTTCCCGCTGTATAACTTCCAACACCATAAAACGGCCATTGATCCATCGGATTATTGGCAGGAAATGTCTCTGTCTTGAAATTATGCGGGTGATCTTCGATCAAACCATCGCCATCAACATCCAAAGACAGCATGAACTCAAACGATTTCTTGGCGGAAGGCCAAAAATCTTTGAGAAACTGCTTGTCGCCAGTACGTAAATAGTAATGATAAATCATTTGCGGATATTCACCCGATCCGCCTGTATGCTGACAATGATAACGGGGATCGCGAATGGCATAACTTAAACCAACACAGAAGGGCGGTTCGCCTCCCTGAAGTTGAAAATAACGAGTTCCTTGTAAAGAGATTTTTTGCAATTCAGGAAAGAAAAACAGTTGATACCATTGTCCGAAAAAGCGACAGGGAAGCGTATCAAGCAGCGGACAGGTTACAAAACTTTCACTGACAAGGACAAGCCCGTCTTCGTCCCACCAATCGTCAGGGCGTGATTTTGCGAACCAAACGGTATTTTTTGTAACGGCGGTTGGGACATTGATGAGTTGCTCTTTTAACCAATCTGGATATTTTGATGCGTAAATGACGTCTTGCGAAGCTAAAATCCGTTTGAGCCAGGATTCCTTTTTCGCTATTGATTCCGTGACAACAGCTTTTGCGTCCGGAAACCGAACGGCATAAAAATTCTTTTCAACGCGACCAGAGCTTTCTCGCGTCCAAGTTTGATTCCATGCCAAAAGAAATGAAACCTTTTGACGTTTACCAGGAAGAAGTTTGCCTTCAAAAATGGCGGTTCCGTTTTCTGTTCGTCCTCCCTGAACTCCCAAGGCGTAACTGTGAAACGTTCCTTTCGGAAGAGATGCCGCCTGATGCGTTGTTTGAAAAACGGACCAATCACCTTCTTGATAATCGTCTATTTTCCCCACAGGAAAACCTTGGGGACCGAAAATCAGTTTGACATTTTGGTCAGACTCCGATTTATTGAGTAATGTAACGTCAAAAAATGCAACTGGCGTATTGCTAACGCGACTGTCACCAGGAATTACCGGAGAGAAAGCACGACATTCCAGTTCAATAGGCACATCGAGTCGCATTCGAATATCAACGACAGGAAAATGTCCGAAATAATCAACTTTCTTAACAGCTCCGCCTTCTCCTTTATCAGTTGCAAGTTCCATCATTTTGCCATTCAGTTCAAGACGGAAAAAAGGAGAATTCGCGTGGGGAATCGCTGGTAACCCGTTTAAAACGGTAAACTTGCCAAGGCGCCCATCCGTGTCGAAACAGAGATAACCGGTTCCGATTCCACCCAAAGGCATGCCGCCCTGTTCGAGACAGTTTTCTGGATAAACCGTCCCGGAAGCGGGATGACCGAGTCCCTCAACACGAAACGTTTGAAGGGTTCCAGAATTGGCTTGAGCGTCAAAAAGTGATTCCGGTTCAGAAGCAAATATCGACCCGGAAAGTATCATAAAACCAAGCATAAAACGAAGCATCCAAGACATAGCGTTCCTTTCTTACATAAAGAAAAATAGTAACTATTAAGTCAATTGCAGTAATTCCCAAGCGAAGGAATTCCCAAACCTGCAAAAGACACCGTTTATTGTAACCCACATTTGTTGTTTTACAATAAAATTATCATAAAAGTTTTTTATTTCTATATGTAATTGCATATTGGAAAGATCTACTTCATGATCTATTCCCTCATACATTTCACTCAACGCTAGCGAATGGATGTCAGAGTCTTTCATGATTTTTCTTTCTGTTATGGTTAATTCTATGTGTAAAGTATCAGGGTGTTCGTTATCGAATGATAAGTGGAAACGGCATGTACTCACGTCGAAATTTCCTGCAAATCACCGTCTCACGACCAATTATTACACATGTTCATTTTCATAAACCTTACCTGTTGTCCAAGTTGTGCTCTTTTTCTTTCTCTGACTCTTGGTTTTCAGGCCTTTGATCAAAAAATGAAAAACCATTGGACACATTCAGGAGTGAAGAATGAATGATTTTCATGGTAAATTCAATAAAGACAATAAGTATTATTAAAGATACAGGAAATAGTACTATTATTCCATGTGTAATAAAGTATATATCGTTAATTGCAAATGTATTAGTATGACATTTCCAAATATAAATTGTCGACAATACCACATGAACTATCTCGCTAATCCATTCAGCCAAGGAAATAATATAATACGCATATATGTATCGCTCATTAAACATAAGCGTGTAAGTGATATATGATACTCTGAAACTATGTTTTTTCACTATTTCGTCAACTACATCTTCATATAATATATTTATAATTATTCTATAAGCCAACCCAATGAACGCATAAACTAGTAATGCGATGTATATCATTATAAAACACATAATTTTTTAGCCTCTCTACCCCAATCTATGGGTAACGATTGGCTCCGGTAAATCGCCAAGTGCGTGATATAACGCCATTTCAAGCGATTTATACGAGCCAAAGCCATAACTTTTTCTGGTCGTCAGTTTGACTTTGTTATTAAAGCCTTCAACGATACCACTCGAAAGACCTTGGGAATCGAACCAATTCATCAACAGAGGTTCGTGTTCACGCATCATTCGCGCAAAATCTTTCATCGGTGCTATGCGACTTCTCATCGCCCGGGTTGTCCAGTCCTTCAAAAAACGTTTGGTCCAGTACGAACTTTTATATATCCAAAATCGGTCGAAATCTTCCTTCATCGTAACTATTAAGCGGTTTGCAGTATGAAACGTGAACAAGCAGGAGAAATATTT
>CAYUAP010000070.1:0-26953 GCA_964442735.1 uncultured Planctomycetaceae bacterium
TCGCCTGTTTTGAAAAATAGACTTTTATAACGACCTTGAGTATATACGGTTGATTCCTATTATGCGGTTGATTTCTACCATGCGGTTGATTTCTACCATACGGTTGAACTCGACCATACTTTAGGACGTTATAAAAGCGGCATATCCTGGGAGCGCGGACGTCTCGTCCGCATCCTCCCAAACAGGCGTCTCGCCTGTTTTGAAAAATAGACTTTTATAACGACCTTGAGTATATACGGTTGATTTCTACCATGCGGTTGAACTCTACCATACAGTTGAACTCTACCATACGGTTGAGCTCTATTATGCAGTTAATCCCTATCATGTGATTGATTCCTATTATGTAGTTAATCCCTATTAGTTGAATAATCCACATCAAGTTGTGATAACTCGACCGGAGCTACACCTTTCCATAACTTTTGAAAATAATATAATCTATTGGAATGGATGAAACGCAATAGGCGGCAATGTAGGCAAGGCTCAAACGGTTATCCGTTCCAATTTGTGGTGGAACGTAACGGGAGAGGCCCGATTTGTTGGTAAAATACACGAAGAAAGGGTCTTAAACGGTAAAAATATCGGTGGTATGGCGCCGATCCCTTGTTCTGCAACGTCGAAAAAAAGGACTTTCGTTTACAAAATAATTCACCCGTTTTAAAATCGAATTTAATAAATTCGATTTTTCCAAGGCAGGTATTCAAGGTAAACAACGAGTCCTCCCGGATGAAAAATAAAAATTTTTTGCGTTTTACCAAAATTTTTTAGAAAAAAGGATTACCCATGGATACCATTAACGACAACAATCCCAATCCGCTATCCGTTAGCGAACGTCTCAAACAGATCGGAGCCCGAATTCGAGCGGCACGAACGGCACTCAATATCAATGTTATTGAAATGGCGGAACTTCATCATATTCCCGAACGTGAATATATTGCCCATGAAAATGGTGAAGTGGACAGCTCTTTTTCATTCCTGCTCCGAACGGCGGAACGTCTCGGAGTCGATATGAACGACCTGATTACCGGTGAATCTCCACGTCTGTCGTTATATAGTTTAACACGTGCGGTCAGTGGTACACCCGTCAAACGTCGTCCCGACTTCGAATATCTGCACTTGGCTCCGCGAATGAAAAATCGTCTGACGGAACCATTCGTCGTTACCGCCCCTGCCGTTCCCGAGGATACTCCCATTAAACTCTCCACCCATGTGGGTCAGGAATTCGATTATATCCTCAAGGGACGTCTTAAAGTCCAAATAGAAGATAATATCGAATACCTGTCCGAAGGAGACAGTATCTATTACGATTCCGCCCATCGACATGGTATGGTCGCTATGGATGGTGAAGAATGTGTCTTTATTGCTATCGTAATTAAAGGGAATTTTCACGACGCGCCTCTTCCCATGGAAGTTGTCGAAAAAGAACCTTCCGTCCAAGCCATTGTTTCCACTGACCATGACCTCCTCTACAAAAAATATGTTCATGAAACGTTTGACGATAAAGGTCATCTCAAGGATATTCAGTTCAATATTCCCGAGTCCTTTAATTTTGCATACGATGTTCTGGACGAACTTGCTCGTAAATCACCCAACCGAAGGGCTATGCGCTGGGTCTCCAACGACGATATTGTTCGTGATTTCACCTTTAAAGATATTTCCGAAGCGTCCAGCCGAACGGCGAATTATTTGGTCTCCCTGGGAATCAAAAAAGGCGCCCGGGTTATGGTCGTTCTGAAACGCCATTATCAATTCTGGTTTGTCATCAATGCACTTCATAAAATCGGAGCCATTATCATTCCGGCTCCAGCCCAATTATTAAAAAAAGATTATGAATATCGATTCAATTCGGCGGCTATTTCGGCTGTTATTGCCTCGGCCAATGGAACGATTACCGATTCCATCGACGAAGCCCTGCCGGAATCGCCTACGGTGAAAACGAAGATAATCGTAAACGGTACCAAGGAGGGCTGGCTCCCGTTCGATTCCGCTATTGAACATTTTCCGGCTGCCTTTGAACGTCCAGATGGTCTGATGGCATCCGATCCCATTGCCATTTTCTTTAGTTCCGGAACTTCCGGCTATCCGAAAATGGTCGTTCATAATCATTCCTATCCGATCGGACATATTGTAACCGCACGTTGGTGGCATAACGTTGATCCCAACGGACTTCATTTAACTATCGCCGATACCGGATGGGCGAAATCTGTCTGGGGAAAACTCTACGGTCAATGGCTCTGTGAAGCGGGGATCTTCGTCTATGACTTCGACCGGTTTCATGCCGATAAATTACTTCCCCTCTTTAAAAAACATAATATCACCACTTTTTGTGCCCCACCGACGATCTATCGATTCTTTATTAAAGAAGATCTGTCGAGATATGACTTGACTTCCCTTAAATATGCCTGTACCGCTGGTGAAGCACTTAATCCGGAAGTCTATCAGCAGTTTTATAACGCTACGGAACTTAAGATTATGGAAGGTTTCGGCCAAACGGAATTGACTCTGCTCCTCGGGAACTTCATCGGAATGTGTCCGAAGCCCGGTTCCATGGGGAAACCGAATCCACAATACAAGGTTCGTTTGGTCAATTCGGAAGGTGAAGATGCCAAGGCAGGTGAATCCGGAGAAATTTGTGTTCAGGTGGACGATCCGAAGAAGGTTATCGGACTCTTTGTCGGATATTATAATGTCAACGGAGATCCGAAAATCGCGTGGGAAAACGGTCTCTATCATACCGGCGATATTGCCTGGTGTGATGAAGACGGTTATTATTGGTATGTCGGTCGATGCGACGATTTGATCAAGACTTCCGGTTATCGTGTTAGTCCCTTCGAAATTGAAAGTGTTTTAATGGAACTCCCCTATATTCTGGAATGTGCGATTACTGGTGTTCCCGATCCTGTCCGTGGACAGATTATTAAGGCGACTATTATGCTCGTACCCGGTAAAGTTGGTTCCGACGAACTGGTCAAGGAGATCCAGAACTATGTGAAAACGCATACTGCCCCCTATAAATACCCACGTCGAATTGAATTCGTTCATGAACTGCCGAAAACAATCAGTGGCAAAATTCGTCGGTCCCAAATTCGGGAAGACGACAGTAAATCCAAATAGTGGAACGAGACGACGTGTTAAACATGAAATTGTGTCCATAACTGGAATCCACAGGAGGCACTACCCAAGGCCGTAAAAACAATAATAACCGAAAAAAGTAAATCACTCCTGTATTAAGGATATTTTATACATGTTTTCAAAATATTATTTTTTTACCGACCTTCCTTGAGACAGAAAGAAAAATAAATGCGGAACTTTATACCAATTTAGGTGTTCAGACACGGGAATGCTGTGTTGAGTATATCTATAAATTGTGTACAGTAATTTATATTTGTAATATATTCATCTTCCTGAAAATAAAGGTTGTTCATTATAAAAAAGGAGATACCAATATGAAGTTATTGGTTTGTTTGACGGTATATGTTATTTTTTTTATGGCAAATACTCTTTTAGCCACGGATGTTTATCGTTTTCGTGGCGAAGAATCGCAGGGTAAATATAACGAAACGGGCCTGATGAAGTCATGGCCGGAAGAAGGTCTAACCCCGAAGTGGATTAACGAAGAGGTCGGGGGGGGCTGGAGCAGTGTTTCCAAGGTTGGCAATCGTCTTTTTATTAATGGAACCGATGCAAATGACAAGTTGAAGGAATCGATTCTCTGTTTGGATCTCAATGGGAAAAAGGTATGGCAGACACCAGTGGGAGCAACATGGAAGGGATCGTATCCTGAATCTCGAGCCACTCCAACTTTTGTTCCGGGAAAAACAAGTGACGAAGATCGTATTGTTATCTATTCGGGAGGTGGCGAAATCTACTGTCTCGATGCGAATGACGGTAAAGTTTTGTGGAATAAAGATATCACAGGCAAATACGATAGCAAGCTTGGTTTTTGGGGAATTGCGGAATCGGTTAATGTCAAGGATGGAACGATTTATCTTGTTGCCGGAGGCAAAAAAGCCTTGGCCATTGCCTTGAAACTGGAAGATGGTTCCGTTGTTTGGGAATCACCATCTAATAACGATAATACTGCCTATGTAACACCTGTTTTCTATGAAAATCAGATGATTATAATGACGGCCTCCAAGGTCAATGGAGTCGATATTAAAACAGGGAAAATGTTATGGGAAGATAATTATCGGGAAAAGGCGGGCCGAGTACGCTTTGGCGGTATTAACTGCAACGTTCCTTTAGTCAGGGGAAATCAATTTTTTGTTTCTGCCGGTTATGATCAGGGTGGGGTTATGTATGAAATTCTCCCGAATAATAAAGGGGTAAAAGTTGTCTGGTGCAGTAAAGTTCTCGATCCCCATCATGGCGGTATGGTTGAGGTTAATGGTCGAATTTATGGTTCCAACTGGATTAATAACGGAACCGGTAATTGGGTCTGCCTTGATTGGGAAACCGGTGAAACGATTTATGAAGAACCTTGGGAGAAGTTGGGGAAGGGTTCTATAATTTACGCTGATGGTAAATTCTTTATCTACGAGGAAAAACGAGGTACGATTGCTTTAGCCAATCTGACTGATAAATTTGATGTTATCAGTAGTTTTCGAATTAATTTCGGAACAAAAGAACACTGGGCCCATCCTGTCATCAGTGATGGTATTCTCTATGTACGTCATGGTAAAGCGCTTGCCGCGTTTGATATTCGCAGTAAATAAAAGGGTTTTTTAATGAAGTTCGCAATTTGTGCGTGCCAATTTTATCAACGGATACCGGAAGCCGCGATACAGGTGATTTATAACTCCTGTCGTACTGCTAAAGTATCCTGTGAAATTATTCCCGATTTATGTTTGATGGCGGCCCATGATAGTGCCGCGTTACTCCGGATTGCCGATTGCGATGCGATTTTCGCCTGTCAGCCTCGGGCTGTTCGGGCTCTGTTGGGGAATAAAACGACCGTACAATGTTTCGATTTACATTCCATTCCCCTTGATGAAATTCTCAACGCCCTCTCTCTGCCTAAACCGGACACAATAGAAGACACAATAGAAGGCATTGTCTACGAAAAAGCCTCGAAGGACTGGATTCCATGGTTTCCGGTCATTGATTCCGAACGATGTGTTCAGTGTAAAAAATGTGTTGATTTTTGTATGTTCGGAGTCTATTCGGTTGAATCGAATAGAGTACAGGTTGTCAGGCCGGAAAGGTGTAAAACCGATTGTCCTGCCTGTGCGCGTATTTGTCCACAAAACGCTATTATTTTCCCAAAATCGGAAGAAGATCGGCTCAATGGCAGTCTCGCCGATCCCGTTAAACCGTCAACTTCCGATAATACCGCGTTTCGAGAACGCCTCAAACAGCGTAAAAGACCACCTCTATTCAGGGAGGACGAACCATGAATCCTGTCGCACTTCTTCGTATTGCCTCTGGATGTACGTTTAAAGTCCAACGAAATCTTCTCCGTTTCGCTTGGAATGGCCATAAAGCAATCGTTGCGTTCAATCGAAGGCAGAAGAATAAAAAACCATTCTTTCCCGCCTTTTTTATGATGTCGATTACCAATCAATGTAATCTGCAATGTAAAGGATGCTGGGTTGAACAAACGTCTGTTCCGCAACAGCTTTCACTTCGGCAGATGCAAGGTGTCGTAGATATTGCGCGTAAATATAAATCGCGTTTTTTCGGTATTTTAGGGGGGGAACCACTGTTTCATTCCAATATATTTACCTTGTTCGAAAACAATCCTCAAGCCTATTTCCAGCTCTATACCAATGGAACGATGCTCAACGAGGAAATTGCTGCTCGTCTGGTCAAACTAGGGAACGTTACTCCTTTAATCAGTATCGAAGGTCTGGAAAAAGAATCTGCGGTCCGGCGTGGACGAGACAAGGTGTTTCAACAATCCTTTAGCGGATTGGAAGCCGTTGTCAAGGCAGGTCTGTTTACAGGTGTAACCGCTAGTATCAATAAACGTAATTTCGAGGAACTGGTTAGTACAGATTATCTTAATATGCTGGTAGACAAGGGTGTCCACTATATCTGGTATTTTATTTATCGGCCCTGTGGTTCCAATCCGGATGTCGATAATGCCCTGGATGAAGAGCGAATTCTGGCTCTGCGGCAATTTATCGTTCAACAGAGACGCAAGGCCCGTATCCTGATTCTTGATGCCTATTGGGATGCACGGGGAAACGCCGTCTGTCCCGGGGCCATGGGGCTATCGCATCATATCGCTCCGAATGGTGCGGTCGAGTTCTGCCCTATTATTCAGTTCACCGATGATTTCTTGAACGATGATGCCTCCAATCTGGAAAAAATCGTTCAGAAGAACCAGCTTCTGTCTCAACTGCGGACTTTTAGTACCAGTATCGGACGCAACTGTATTTTAATGGAGTCTCCAATGGAATTGGGGAACTTTATGCGGGAACATCATGCCATCGATTCTTCCAATCGGGATGGACAAAGGGATTTATTCGAGCGAACCCCTTTGATTTGTCACGATATTAAAGGGAAGGAGATTCCGGAATCATCTTTATTATATCGACTTGGTAAAAAATATTACTTCTTCGGGTTTGGAGCATACGGATGACCGATACTGTTATAAAACAGATCGTTCCGGAAGCATACGATGTTCGCGTCCGGATTCGAGACGCGGCCCGAAATTTTATACGGGAAAAGAATCTTCTTCCTCCACAAACACTGGAGCGTTTACGGAGTTTCGGCGATCAATGTCTGGCCAAACTGGGGAAAGAGAATTCCGGTCTGGAAAATTTTACGATGGCCATGCTGAACAATGCGTTATGGGAGCGGTATTTCCCGTCAATTCCGAAGGAACAGCGCCTTCTTCTCCTGCCACATTGCCTTCGAAATCAGGAGAAATGTCAGGCTCCACGAGACGATCTCGGTCTGATTTGTCTTCAATGCCATCAATGCAATATCCCCAAACTTTCCGAACGTGCCGAAGCATTGGGTATGCCGGTCCTTGTTGCCGAATCGAGTTCCCGTACCACCGAATGGGTGGAACAGGGTGAAATTGATGCCGTTATCGGTATCTCCTGTTTGGCCTCCATGGAAAAAGCATTTCCCTCCATGCTGCGATACGCCGTTCCCGGTATTGCCATTCCACTGACTAAAGACGGTTGTGCCAATACAACCTATGATTCCTCGTTTCTGGAAGATGTTTTGGCTATTGAAGAAAACGGTTGTACACGGCCTGTTCCCTATTCTGAAATACATAAAAGAATCGATATCCTGTTTTCTGCGGAGGAAGTTTCTAAATATCTTCATAGGACAATGTTCCGACAGGAACAGTTTCCTGGGGAAGTTATTCACGTACTCTGTGCTAACGGCAAACATTATCGTCCAACGATTACACTTGGAATCTATACTGTTTTGGCCTGTCTGACGGAGATTCCGGAGTTTATTAATCCGATTGCGCTGGCCGTCGAATGTTTTCACAAGGCCTCGTTAATTCACGACGACATTGAAGACAATGACGAAACACGTTACGATGAACCGACCTTAAATCGCCGAATAGGTCTTGCGCCCGCGCTCAATATTGGCGATTTTTTGATCGGAGAAGGATATCGACTCCTCGGCAATTCCTTAATTCCGATGGAAATACGTGCCCACCTTTATGCGGAAGCGGCCCAGGCCCATTGCGAGCTCTCCCTGGGGCAGGCACAGGAATTTGAAACATGCCATAAAATCATAACGTTGGATCAATGTCTGGAGACACATCGACTGAAAACGGCTCCGGCGTTTCGGGTCTCCTTGAATTTGGGGGCGATTGCCGCGGGTGTTTTCGAAAACTATCGGGTTTTGTTTCACAAGATCGCCGACCAGCTTGGTATATCCTATCAGCTGCTCGACGACCTCGCGGATACGGGTGACAATCCGGCTTCGGCGGTCGATTGCGTTATGCGGAAAAACAATATTAGTCGTCCGGAGGCACGGCAAATAATAACCGAACTCTACGAAGAGCATCGTAGAAATACCTATATTCTTTTGGAGGAAATAACGAATCCGCAACTTAAAATATTCTTTTATCGACTGACCGGGAAGGTTTTAAAAGAGGTGTAATTCCATGGCCTTTCTGAAACAATTCTATCAGACCTGTGTTCGGGGATATCGGAGTATGTCGTTCGAGGCGCGGCGTTATTTGAGATATTCGGTCACAAAAGACCAAGGATCAGGCGGTTTTTTCTGTGGGCGCGCCGGACAGGAGGATCTCTATTATACCTTCTTCGGACTGCTTCTAGCCGCTGTTACCGGGGCAAAAGTCAATTGTAAAGAATGTGCCGTTCAAATGAAAAACATTGATTTTGCGACGCTTGATATCGTTCATGCCTGTTCCTGGTTGCGAATGAATCGTCTTCTTCAACTTCTTGCCTGGCCGGGTATCTTCAGGAATCGACTCGTTTCATTTCCCTTTAAAAACGTCGATTGTGGTCTACGGACAAAACTGGAATCGCTCGCCACTCGACCCGATGAAGATTATCCCCATCAGGATATGAATTCTCCCTATTCCCGTTTTCTTGTATCGACTTTATATGCCGATTTCGGAATAAATCTTCCAAGATCCGATTTTCAACACTACCGTTTACCGAACGGCCTTTATAGTAATTTAACAGATACGAAGGAATACGCGGTCAATGCAACCACCGCAGTTCTATTCCTTCTTCCGGAAACGGAACGGGAAATAACGGCGGAAGTACTTCTGAAATGTCAGGAACCGAATGGTTCTTTTAAAGCGATGGAATCGGCACCTTCCGGAGATCTAATGTCGACAGCAACCGCTTTTTTTACATTACGGAATTGTGATAAAATGCCACGACTATCGGTTAAATCTTTTTTACGCGACTGTTTTCGAGAAAATGGTTTTTTCGCCGCAACGCCGGATGATCCGGGCTCCGATCTCGAATACACGGTCTATGGACTCTTAACCATGGGAGTCATTGCTTCATGAATACCGATTATAATTGCATAGATAATACAGATTCGTTACGCCAGTATTTATGGACGCGGCGCGGTCCGGATGGTTTTTTTGAGAGTCGTCTCTCCGACTCGGCCATTTCCACAGCTATTGCCTGTATTGCCCTGGAAATAGCTGATGCCCAGGCATATTCCGTCGAAATACATACGGCGCGCGATTGGTTGATCACGCATCAGAATACTGACGGACTTTACGGCGATTCACCAGAATCGCCTGCTAATTTAACCGCAACGTTTTTGGCCTACATCGCATTATTCCGACCCGGCTGTTATCAGAAGGAATTGGAAAAGGCAAAATCATGGTTGACCGCACGATTCGGTGATTTTTCATTTCAGGCGGTTCGACAGGGACTACTGGCGGAATACGGCAGGGACCTGACTTTTTCCGTTCCGATTCTCGCATTGGCTGTGGCGGCCGATTTTTTCGTCGAGGCCGATGAAGCCTGGCGTAAAATGCCCCAATTTCCCTTCGAACTGGTCCTGTTTCCGGAAGTTTTCTTTAAATACCTAAATCTGCCAGTTGTCAGTTATGCGATTCCAGCTTTAATCGTTGTCGGACTGGCCCAGCTCAATCATGCCCGATCAGGAATCGTAAAGACCCTTCGCTCGTTAGCAAAAATTGGATCACTAAAGGTCTTGATGAAGAAACAGCCTTCAGAAGGTGGGTTCCTTGAAGCAGCTCCCTTGACCGCGTTTTGTGTTCTATGTCTCTGTGCCGCCGGTTTACGGAATCATCCTGTGACACAACAGGCCATTCAATTCCTGCTGAATACACAACGGACCAACGGTTCATGGCCAATTGACCGCGATTTACGTCAGTGGACGACCTCCCTCTCCCTAACTGCCCTGGCATCGACTCTCTCGGAGGAGGAGAAACTGTTTTACCGAAAAGCTCTCAAGGAACGGCAGACGAAGACGATTCATCCCTTTACACGATCTGCGCCCGGGGGATGGGCTTGGACGACCTATTCCGGTGGTGTTCCGGACGCTGATGATGTTCCCGCCGCTCTGATTGCCCTTCATGAATTGGGAGAAGGGGCATCCGAAACGATTCAAAACGGATTTAAATGGCTTCTGCAATTGCAAAACAGAGACGGTGGAATTCCAACCTTCTGTCGCGGTTGGGGGAAACTTCCTTTTGATAAAAGTTGTCCGGATCTGTCCGCACACGTATTTAAAGCCTTTTCCTGTTATGAAAACGAGTTACCTCCTAAACTGCGGGCGAAGGTCGTTAAGGCAAAACAGCGTATTTTACGATATCTCAAAAATGTACAGCGTATAGACGGAGCCTTTATTCCACTCTGGTTTGGCGATCAGGAATCGGCGACGAAAGAAGCGCCCGTCTACGGTAGTGCCGTTGTTCTGGAACATTTAAAGGAGTTGGACGAACCGTTTTTGCAGAAGACTAAAAATTTTCTTCTCTCCGCGCAGCATGCAACAGGCGGCTGGGGGAGTTGGTCTCCTGATTCCGGGGGGGATCCGTCTTCTTCATTCAACTCCACGGTGTCAAATGTAAAACAGAAAAATGATGAAAATAACCTTCGTGATTACATTATTGTAACGGCACGATGTATTAGTGCCCTGGATTCCTGTCATGAGGCACAATCCGCTGTTGAACGTGGTCGTGCCTTCCTCAAACCCTATTTGGAGAAACCGGAAACTATCCCTCCAGAGCCTATTGGTCTCTATTTCGCCCATTTATGGTATAGCGAGGAATTATATGGTCCGATTTTTCTTCTAAAGGCATTTGCAGATGTTCACAAGGATTAAATGTATTTATGTTATCGATTGTTCCTGTTGTATGGTTATTCTCTTTTTATTCCCGGTATATAGGGATCTCAAAAAGATTGAACTGCTTAATTAATATTTAAATAACAGAAAGGACTTCGAGTTTTATACTTGACTTCCATACCGCGTTGGTTATACTAATTAGAGGAAGTTAATGTTCATGGAAAAGTTGTAATTATCGTCGGTTACCATTACACCTTCACTCTATGAACGGATACTCGATGCCAATAGAAGGAGATAGATAAATGATCGGTTACATAATGAATTTTATTTTAAAATTTATGACGGTTGTTTTGGCCTGTTCCGGCATATGGAGTTATCTCAATTATATATCATTGCGTCCGATAGAATACGCAACGGATCAACGAGATCATTCGGAAAATCGGATTATTAAAAAACTATCGACGAAAATTGGGGAGACGTTTACCGACTTCAAGGTCAAAACGGAAGTTAAACAATTTGCGGAGAATTGGCCATGTTTTCGTGGAACAAAGCGTGATAATCTTGTTTTGAACAGTATTTCCCTGTCCAAGTCCTGGGATCAAAACGGGCCCCGGGTTTTATGGCGAACCGAACTCGGGGAAGGTTATTCCGGAGCGATAATTGTATCGGGCCGGGTCTATGTGTTGGATTATCTGGAGAAGGAAGATTCCGATTCACTTCGTTGTTTTGATCTCTTTGCCGGAACTGAATTATGGCGGAGAAGCTATAAAAATCCGATTCGACGTAACCATGGCAAGTCGCGAACGATTCCCGCCTGTTCGGACAAGGTTATTGTTACGATAGGACCGGCGGCCCATGTTATGGCGGTGGATGCTATCAACGGAAATCTTTTATGGACACGAGATCTTGTAGACGAGTATAAATGTGAAGTTCCCCAATGGTATACCGGGCAATGTCCCTTTATCGACGATGGTAAAGTCATTCTCGGCATTGGGGGTGAAAAAGTACTGATGACTGCCCTGGACCTCAAGACGGGAAAAACCGTTTGGGAATCCCCTAATGAACACGGTTTAAAGATGTCCCATTCGTCTGTTTTTCCGGTCGTATTGGAAGGAGAATTCCAATATGTCTATGCAGGTATTGGTGGTATTGCCGCCTGTGATAAAACAGGAAAACCATTGTGGTCCTGTATTAAATGGAAGCCTGCGGTTTGGGCTCCGACTCCGGTTCCGGTCGGTGGTAATAAACTGTTTTTAACTGCCGGATATGGTGCCGGTTCCGCACTACTGACTGTTAAAAAAAATCATAATCAATACGAGGCGGTCATTGATAAAGAATGGAAACCGACCAAGGGGCCCGCTTCCGAACAACAGACCCCTCTTGTAATAAATAATACATTATTTGTAATCCAGCCGAAAGACGCGGGATCGCTGCGAAGTGAATTGGTTGCGGCAGATATCGACGCATTACCAAACATCAAGGGAAGCAGTGGCAAACAGGCACGATTTGGACTGGGACCCTATCTGTATGCCGACAATGCCTTCTGGATTGCCGACGATAACGGTATTCTCCATGTTTACGGCTATGAAAACAATCAATTTATCCATCTGGCCCATCACAAGGTATTGCCCGGAGTTGACTCCTGGGGACCGATCGCATTTGCGGGCGGTCTGATGATCCTTCGTGACTCGACCTCGATGGTATGCCTTGATCTACGCAAGGAGGTTCAACCATGAAAATAAAACGTAATGAATTTCTGATTTTTGTTTCCGGTCTGTTTTCACTAGGCGGACTCTCTGCCTTGGTCTTTCATAAACGAAAGCAGCCGTCCGAAACTGTACTATTGCCCACGGAGGAAAATTTCGTTCTACCGTTAAGTGCGGTTAAAACGATTCATCGTCTGGACGGATTGGTCTTTAGTGTTAATCGGACACGGAAAACGGTAGGTGCCCATAACGAGGCGACTGGAGAACTGGTTTGGGAATCGCATGGTGAAGATCGTTTTATTATTCCAGGGGCGGCATTTCCCATTGATTTGTCGGCGTCGGGTGAATTATGGGTTGCTAATATTGGTCGAAAACGATTGGAGCAGCTTGACCCCAAAACGGGCCGTTTTATTGCATCCTGGGAACCGAAAATTCCGTTTGGCGGCTGTTGTAATCCGGTTCGGTTTGCCGCTTTGTCCGGAGGTCGGTTTATTACCATGGAAAAAGGAGTTTGTCGGGCCTGTATCTATCTGCCCTCCGGTATTTTGGAACAGGTCCTGTCCGATACGCTGTCCGACTCGGAATTCAATTATTATTTATCCCGATCGGAAAATAGTGTCGATTTATATGATATTGGCAATAAAAAACACTGGGAGGTACAACTCTAATGTTACGACGTAATTTTCTCAACTCGATAGTACGTTTCGTTTTACTGGGCGGACTGGCTGCCGGTATCTTCCATATGGCGAAGGGAAAAGCCTCCGTGAAAAAACGGTCTGAAACATGTTCGGAACGGAATTGTCAATGCCGTTATTGTCCCATGTTTCATCAATGTGGACATTCGGATTATCATCCAACAGGGATAGAGTCGTTGAAGACACGTTCCTTTAAGGAGACCTTCGAATGAAAAGGCAGGAGTTTCTTCATGTACTGCTTGGATGTTCACTTCTCCTTCCACTGACATCTTTTTTAAAGAAGAATCAGGGGGAGGAAAGTCCCATCTTGTGGCAGATTGATCCCGATAAATGTATCCAGTGCGGAAAATGCGAAACGGAATGTATTCTGCCCCATTCGGCGGTTAGATGTGTTCACCAGTTTGCGTCTTGTGGTTACTGCCTGTTCTGTAGTGGTTATTATCAGGATAAAAGAGTGAAATTTGATACCGCTGGTGAAAATCTGCGCTGTCCGACCGATGCCATGACGCGGACCTATATTGAGGATCCCTATTTCGAATATACTATCAACGAGGATAAATGTATTGGTTGTGGTAAATGTGTTAAAGGGTGTGCGGCGTTCGGAAACGGTTCGCTTTTTCTACAGGTTCGACATGATCTATGTAAAAACTGTAATCAATGCCGAATTGCAGATATCTGTCCTTCGGGAGCCTTTACCAAGGTTAGTTCCGATAATCCCTATCTCTTCAAGAAACCGCCGGAGATTCAAAAATGACATTGATTTTCGCCCAGGCCCGTTTTCCCGCTCCGGAATTTGAAAATTATACACTCCCACAAATGAATTTGGAATCGTTTATCTATAATTCGGTCTACTGGCGTGTGGGATTATTGATCTTTTTTCTACTAATAACGGGATTATGTTTCTACCGCTATCGTTCCCGTAAAGCGATATTGATCCTGTCTATTTTGGGATTGATTGTGTTCGGGTTCCTGTTTACCGCCTGTCCCTGTCCGGTCGGAATGTTTCAGAATATTGTGGAAAATGCGGTCAATGGTACGTCTATGCACCTTGGTCTGCTGCTTTTATTTGTTCTACCATTGATCGGTGCCCTCTTTTTCGGGCGGCTCTTCTGTGCTGCTGCCTGTCCGATTGGGGCCGTTCAGGAAATATTGCATTGGAAAACAGTCATGGTTCCACGGCCCCTGGATCGGGTCTTGCGAATGATTCCCATTCTGTTCCTGCTCCTCTTTACGGTAATGGCCTCTTGTGGGATGGGGTATCAATTATGTTATCTGGAACCCTATCTGCCACTTTTTCTCTTGAGTTTTTCATTTCCGATGGCCTGTTTATTGTTCGCCTTTTTATTACTCGGTCTGTTTATTTCCAGACCGTTCTGCCGATATTGTTGTCCCTATGGTGTTCTCCTCCGATTTTTCACCCTGTTTGCTGGTAAACAACCGAAGATTACGACCGATAAATGTATTAACTGTAAATTATGTGAACAGGGTTGTCCGAACGGGGCCATTATTCCTCCGGAAAACGAATTATCTTCAGAAATACAACGGACCGGTACACGACGACTTTCCTTTTTAGTCGCCTGTCTTCCGTTCGCCCTTTTTTTTGGGGGGCTGCTCGGTTATTTCTCTGCTCCAGTCGTCAGTTATTATCATCGGGACGTCCAACTCCTGCGTCAAATTCGGAATGGAGAACAGACAGACGCCGTTAAGGCGTTCGAGTCTTCGGGAACTTCACTGACGATGTTGGAAAAAAACGTAACTAAAATACATTATCATATTTTGATCGGAATGTGTCTGGCTGGAATCGTGTTTTCTGCCTGCTTTATGGCCGAGATGATTGCCGAGGCGCGTCATCGTCGGGAGGAAACGCTTTATTCAATCGACGCAACGTTATGCTTCTGTTGTGGACGTTGTTATCCGGTATGTCCTCTGCTCAAACGTGTTCCTGTCCAAAAGGAAATCAAGTCATGAAAAATAATTCAATACGCAAAACATTAAGATTTATGCAATGGTGTGTCTTAACTTTTATTCTGGTACTGGGAAGTCTGATGATCTATGATACCTTGCGTAGTAAAGCTCCACTGAATAGAGGGTTAATCCAATTGGACAATCTCAAGCTCCAGAATATAGAAGACCCGGAATTGGCGAAAACCGTTCGTGATCTTGATTATCTTTATCGGGCAACCTATTTTCAAACGCGTGACAAACAGAGTCGTGGATTTCTCCTGCTTGGGATAGCGTTTATTTCCTTGTGTGGTCTCATGACGGGGGAATTGTTCCTGTTTTCGCCTGTCTTAAAGGTTCCGAAGCAGAATTCATCCAATCCGGAAAAAGAACGAAGACAACTACTGATTTTTTCCTGTTGCGGTCTGGTTGTACTTTGTGTCGTACTTGTGGTGTTTCGGATCTGTACCATTGATAATACAAAACAAGAAACCGGTTCTGAAACCCGGGGAGCCATTGCCCAAACGGCATTGGTATCAAAAATACCTGTAGAAACATTGCCAGATCAGACTTCTGATAAACGGGAGACTTCTGATAAACGGGAGATTGTTGAGTCGGGGGCACTGAATTTGACCGCTGGTACTTCTGTCACCGATATGACCAATTTACCTGTGACCAAACCACCTGTGACCGAACCACCTGTAACCAAACCATCTGTAACCGAAACAGTACCAGTTAAAACTGCCCCTGTTAAAACTGCTCCTGTTGAGACAGTTGTATCCACACCAGTCCCAGCCAGGCCGGCGGAGGAAAAAATTATTTTATCAGATGTTCTGGAGGCGGAAACGCATCAATGGCCTCAATTTCGCGGGTCCTTGTTGCCGAACAAGAATTCACTTCCGGCGAAATGGGATTTTAATGAAAAATGGAAGGTGAAAATTCCGTTGAAGGGATTTAATTCTCCGGTTATCTGGAACGAAAAAGTTTTTGTTGCGGGAGGTAGTGATACGGAGCGTGCCGTCTTTTGTTTCGATATTACAACAGGAAAACAGCAATGGGAGGTCAAATGCAATCAAGCGCCCAAACTACCGGAAGTTGGTGACGATACTGGTTTTTCTGCTCCGACGCTTTGTGTCGATAAAGATCAGGTTTATGGTATTTTTGCGACGGGCGAAGTTATCTGTTGTTCCCATAGTGGAAAAGTCGTTTGGCGTAAACAATTGCCGTTTCCGGAAATAATGTACGGGTACGCATCATCTCCCGCCCTGTTTGGAGATAAACTGTTAATTCAATATGATTTGGATGAAACACAGACCTTTTACGCTCTTGATATTCATACAGGCGAACCGCGTTGGAAGACGGAACGAACGACATCACCATCCTGGTCATCCCCGGAAGTCTGGCTTAAAGACGGGAAAGGCCTGATTTTTACTGCGGGAAATACGACGGCAGGTGTACTTGATGCGGAAACAGGTCGGGAAATCTGGAAGAATGAATGTTTAGGGGGGGAAGTAGCTACATCGGCCACGGCAGTCGGGGACACTATCTATTTCTCCAATTCAGGGGCGTTTACCGGGGCGTTTTCTGCCGTCGATGGAAAACTTCAGTTTCAGAACGAAGACACACCGGCTCCCGATGTCGCTTCTGCTTTACTGGTCGATAATATCTATTTGCTCTTCAGTAGTGGTGGAAGTGTTATTGCCGTCGATGCCAGGAATGGAAAAGAACTCTACGAAGAAGTTTTTGACAATGGATTTTATTCTTCTCCTGTTTTGTTACAGAATAAAATTGTTGCGGTCAATATGGATGGCGACCTCTTCCTGTTAACTGCCAGCGAGAAGAAATTATCCATTGAGGGAAAATTTTCACTAGGAACGAAAATCGTCGCTATTCCCGCATTCCATAACGGTAATATTATTCTGCGTACTTTTGAAAACGAATTGATTTGTCTGGAGGCCAAAAAATGATAATTCATCCTCTATTGCCGGAACTAATAGCACTACAGCGGCAGGATCACTATTTGCGTCCGGAGGCTTTAAAGGAATTAAGTGAACGGCTTCGGATTCCTCTCAATCAGATTTATAGTGTGGCATCGTTTTATCAGGCGTTTCGATTTAAGCCTGGCGGTAAACATCATATAAAAGTTTGTGTTGGGGCTGCCTGTTATGTTAAGGGGGGTGAAACACTTTATAACGAATTTGTCAAATACCTCAAAATACCGGAGGATTCGGACACCTCCCCGGATGGACTCTTCACCTTGAGTAAAGTATCTTGTTTGGGATGTTGTATGCTCGCTGTAGCCGTACAGATTGATCGACATATCTACGGTCATGTGACGTCGGAAATAATACCATCAATTCTGTGCGATTTTTTACGGACGGCGCGGGAAGAAGATCAAATTCCTTCGAAAATCGTGTCGGAAGAATTTCGGGCCGAGATTCGTATTTGCCGATGTTCTTCCTGTCGTGCCGCTGGCAGTGGTCGTATTTACAATGCTTTTGTCTCCGAAGGTATTGCGGGGAATTTCGACTATACCGTTAAAGAAGTTGGTTGTCATGGAATGTCCTATCGAGCTCCACTTGTAACGATTGTCGTGGAAGATTCTGTCTATCATTACGACCATGTTAACGAGTGTGATGTCAAGGCGATTTTAGCCAATCATTTTACACCGAAAGGGCAATTGACGCGGATATCGTGGAAGAGTGGTCTTTTTCTCGACTTCTTTTATCGTCGCCGCAGTTGTACCTGTATGGAGGAGACGCCCTTGCTTCAGGAGATCGATAAAACGCGGCTGGTTACACGAGACAGTGGAATTGTGAATCCGGAATCGCTGGAAGATTATCGGGTTCATGGTGGTTTAACGGCATTTGAAAAAGCGTGTACCATGACACCGGTATCCATTATTGAACTATTGAAGAAATCGAAGTTACGTGGTCGGGGTGGTGGTGGATTTTTAACGGGGCAGAAATGGCAGATGGCCTTCGAAGCTATTGGTGATACTAAAGTTGTCATATGTAATGCGGATGAAGGAGATCCGGGGGCATTCATGGACCGTATGCTTTTGGAATCATATCCCTATCGTGTTTTGGAAGGAATTATGACGGCGGCCCTTGTCATTCATGCGAAGTGTGCCATTATCTATATTCGGGAGGAATATACCCAGGCAGTTGCGGTACTGGAACGGGTTATTGACCAGTTACGGGAATCCGGTTGTTTTAAAGCATTGGAACCTGAATTCGATATTATTCTGTTTCGTGGTGCGGGTGCATTTGTTTGTGGTGAAGAAACGGCCCTGCTCGAATCCATTGAAGGACGACGGGGAATTCCTCGAAAACGGCCTCCATTTCCCGTAACTAGTGGTCTGTTTGGTGTTCCGACTCTAATGAATAATGTCGAGACCTTCGCCTGTATCCCGATTATTCTGGCGGATAACGGAGCCGCATTCAATGCGTTGGGAACCAGAGAATCCCATGGTACCAAGGCATTTGCCCTGGCCGGTAAAGTACGACAGGGGGGATTAATTGAAGTCCCCATCGGCATATCCATTCTTGATATTGTTGAAAAATACGGAGGAGGTGCGGAGGAAGGTCATCAAATTAAAGCGGTTATGATCGGAGGTCCGTCCGGGGGCTGTATCCATCATCGACGATTTGATCTGGCGGTTGATTACAAGACCTTGCAGAAAAACGGTGCCATGATGGGGTCTGGGGGCTTGATCGTTTTGGACGAAGGTGATTGTATGGTTGATCTGTCTCTCTATTTTCTCCGTTTTCTGCGTAACGAATCCTGCGGAAAATGTACTATGTGTCGTGAAGGAGTTGCGCGTTTGTGTGACCTGGTTACTCTATTGACGAGGAAGGTAAATAAAAGTCAGGCACTTCTCGACCGAATTGAACAGCTTGCCCGATATATTCAGCAGGGATCGTTGTGTGCGTTGGGGCGAACGGCTCCCAATATGGTTTTGAGTGCTCTTCACGAATTTGGAAACGAGTTCGAAGCGCATTTACAGAACGAATGTCCTGCTGGAAAATGTATTGAATTAACCAATTTTCAGATCGCCGATAATTGTATTGGCTGTACGAAATGCGCCCAGGCTTGTGTTGTTGGGGCCGTTGAATGTGATATTTTGGAACAAGCGCGAATTCTGTCCGATAAATGCGTAAAATGCGGGGTCTGTCGTTCTGTCTGTCCGGAACGGGCAATTCACAATATCTGTCAAACCTATCCCGAAAAAGAACAGGTTCCTCTACCTGTCTATCAACCGGCGACCGTCGAAGGAGACAGTGTGAAAATAGATGGTATTCTTTATCCGTTTGTCTCGGGAAAAACCATGTTGAACTATGCGGAAAAATATCAATGGGATCTTCCGACCTTGTGCTATTTAAAGAACGTCAACGAAAAAGCGCATTGTATGGTTTGCGCCGTTTGGGATGCTACCCTGGGGCGGTTTGTTCCCGGCTGTGAACAACTTCTCCAGCACGGACATGTCTATGAAACACAAGGGGATCGTGTTTACGCGTTTCGACGGGAAACACTATCGTTAATGTTGTATCGTCATGACTTCAAATGTGGACAATGTGTTGCGAAGGAAAAATGCCGATTTCTTGAGTTAATTAAACACTATGGTGCTAAAAAGGAGAGAAGCGAGATTGTCCTTCCGGAAAAAATCGAAGCGAAGCATATTGTTTACGATGCGGGAAAATGTATTCTATGTCAACGTTGTGTGGAAATTTCTCAAAATGTTTTGGCGGTTCATTATCGGGCGGAGCGTTCCTGTATTTCTCCCGCCCCAATGACTTGGGATAGTATCTCCGCAGAAAAAGCGGAAACACTCTGTTCTGTCTGTCCTACTGGAGCACTGTTTCGGAAGAAGGGAGTAAATCCGTAATGCTTCAAAAAACAGGGATTTTACTGACGGCTATTTTGGGGTTGGTTTTTTTGGCCCTTTATGTTTTTATGAATTGGCAATGGAAACCATTGCCGCAGGAGCCCGTAAAATTGATTCCTTCATTTGGTCATCTTCTCTTGGATAGTGTTCCGCTCGGTGGTCTGACCACAGCAGGGAAGGGGATTGTGGCTGGAAATGAACGAGGTGAACTTCTGGTCTTTTCGAGTTTGGAACCGGACAATCCGCCGATCATTCATACCCTATCGAAATATCCTATTATCGCTCCTGTTTTGGTTAAGGACAACTGTTATTATGTTGGAGATGAAAATGGAACTTTTTGGTGTTATAGTCCGGAGAAAGGGGGACTATGGTCGTATAAAACCGGCAATCAAATCTCGGGAAGTGCTATTTATAGTGACGGTTTGATTTGGGTTGGATCCCATGATCAATCATTGTACGCATTGAATGCCCAAACGGGCGAAGTTCATCATACCATTGAATGTAATGGTCAGATCAATGGAACGCCATTATTTTCCGAATCGGATAAAATGCTCTATCTTGGTAATTGTGATGGGAATTTGCGGAAGGTCGATATTCAACAGGGAACGATTGTTGGAGAACTTAATTTTGAATCGCCGATTCCGGAATCTCCGGCGCTTTACGGCGGTCTTCTTTACCTTCTCTGTCATAACGGAACATTAGGGGCGGTGGATCCGGTATCATTTGAGGTACATTATCGGATAGAGACAGGTAAATCATATGTAACCACTCCCTATCCAACTGATTCCTTCCTGTTTCTGACCGATTCTGATGGTATTATTAGTGTACATGATCGAAAAACAGGGGCATTGATAACGGTACTTCCAGAGGCAGAAGGTATGACCCCTCTTCGTGCGGGGAGTGACACGGCTGTTTATGCGGTTTCACAGGAAGGAAAACTATACGAATGGAAAAATCAGAATGGAGAATGGAAACCACGTCTTCTGCAAGATTTTCAAACCGACTGTCGGACCGGAGTACTGTTGTGCGATAATGTATTATTATTTGCGGATGATAGCGGCGGACTGTTTTATTATCGATTGGAGATACAATGAATTTGACTTTAAAGAACATTGACAAAAAATTCACTTGGGCGGGAGAGTCCGTCCCGCTTTTCGAACAATTCAATTTATACATTTGTCAGGGAGAAGCTGTTGTTATCATGGGGCCTTCCGGAAGTGGTAAAACGACTCTCTTGCGAATGATTAATGGTTTGGAGGTTCCCGACGGTGGTGAAGTATTGTTTGATGAATTCTCCCTTTATCAATATAACGAGCGGCAGAGAAGACATTTTCGAGGTGAAAACATTGGCGTTTCCGATCAATATGCGCAAATGCTTCCGCAGTTGACTGCCCTGGAGAATGTTCTGATTCCCAATTTAGGTCAAACAGAGGATTTAACGGAATACGGTCGATCTTTACTGGTTGAGTTTGGTTTGAGGAAACAGATCAACTTTTTCCCACAACAGTTATCCGGAGGGGAACGACAGCGGGTCGCTCTGGCTCGAGCCCTGTTACGAAGTCCAAAAATTCTTCTTCTCGATGAACCGACTTCTGCCCTGGACTCCGTGCGAAGTGATGCCCTTTTTGAACTGATCCAAAAACTCAATCGCGAAAAAAATATTACAATTTTAATGGCCACCCATAATCGACGTGCGCTGGATTTCTTTACAAGGGTCGTTAATATTAAAGAAGTCAACATTAAAGAAGGTAACATTAAAGAAGATAACATTAAAGAAGAGATCTCCTGTTGACAGCTATACAATATTTTGAAGGCAACTATACAATAGAAGGCAGTAGGTGGAAATTTTTCAAGGATTAAAACGTCATATCTTGTCTATTTTATACAAACAGATACAATGAAGAAATCATGTCTAATATCTCTTGAATATAGGGAGATGTTATCCGTTTTATACTCAAGGTTGTTATAAAAGTCTATTTTTCAAAACAGGCGAGATGCCTGTTTTGGAAGATGCGAACGAGACGTCTGCGCTTCCGGGAAATGCCGAATTTATAACATCGTACAGTATATATAAACAGAAAGCTGAATTATAGAATTTATGGAGAAGTCAGATGGTTTCATGGCAGTTGGATTTAAGTAGTACTTCCACAGGAAAAGAAGTAACCGATAAAACAAATAAATTTAATCTTTCTGCTTTTCTTTCATTAATGCCTCGCGAGCGTGTGATTATTGAAATTCTGGCCTATAACATCGAACCTGTTCAAGGTAGTCATTTTATAAAACTTCTCGATAATTGGTATGTTAAAAGTGGAGTTTCCGAGTATCCTATTATCAAGCAATTTCTTTTAACCGATAAATTACAATTAAGAAAAGTAATCAGTTCTCTTGTCAAAAAGAATTTTATTATTTGCAATAATAGTCAAAATACGACAAAAAACAATAGAGGTGTTGACAATAAATACTATACAGTCGAATCGGAATGGCGGGAAGTCATTCTCCGATATATCTATAAAGTAAACGAATATTCCGCCATTCAATATATTGGAAGTAATCTTCCGGGGAAGGCATATAAATATTCTTCAGAATCAAAAAAAGGAATTATACGTTATATACGCGATGCTATTTATACGGCAAAAGATATTGATCTTGTTTTTAACTATATTAATTATTATCTAATCAAATGTAATAAAGACAAAAGCAGTTTAAAAATTCAGTACAAAGAGATAATAGCTTTAATATCGGAAATTTGCGGTAAACCTCTTGATGAAAAATGGTTTTCCATGTTAAAGCCTGTTTCACAAGCCTTTTATTTTTCCATATTTATAAAATACAGTTTTGTCACGTTTGAATTGCTTTCGACGGAAATGATAACGTCTATTTTCGATTATTTTACACGTAATCCAAAATACAAAATCAATAAAGAGTTGTTTGTTACATTTTTATCATATCTTCTTCTAACCAATAATCAATCGAACATAGATGTATTATGTTTCAAGGTTCAATTTCCGGCTGGAGTAAAAGCTTTAGTTGATGGGGTCAGACTCTTTTTTCGAGGTAAAATTACGGAAGCGGGGGCCTGTTTTAAAGAGGCGCGTACCACGGTTTTAAAAGCCGAACGTCCATTCGGTTATTTTTTTGAGTTATTTCATGTTTTAACGGCCCTTTCAATTGAAGATCATGACAGTCAAATCTGGATTACAGGGACACTGGAAAAGTATGGGAATGAAGATGATACAATATGGTATTATTTGAGGAAATTCTATAATGGAATCATAAACAATAATCAAAAAATTTAAATATTAAGAAGATAAAATCATGTTTTTCCTTTTTCGATTATTTTATTAATCTGATCTGTGCGGCCATGATCTATTGGAATCATACTCCAAAAGCACTTGAGTTAATGCAGCCGTTTCTGACAGATATTATTTCCGCGAATCAAACGCCAGTCAATAGTTGGATTTTACGTGAAGCAAACGCGCTTGTAAATTCGGTAAAAGATTCAGAAACAAAGGATCCACAGGCTATTCTTCCCTCGTTAATTAAACTTAAAGACCGTTGGGATTTTGTATTATCAGAAATCAAGGCGATTACGAATCCGACGACAGGCGACAATGCCGATACAAATGTATCGGAATCAAATATACGACTAACCTGGCGTTTCGATGGACATAATTTCGAACCCTATGAACAAACGCGAAAAAATAATTCCACTGCCTGGTCCAAGGGGAGAAAGGTTGCGTTAGTCCGACTTTTTTATGATTGGCAGGAGCGAAATTATTTGTCGGAAGCGGATCGAGCGATATGTAAATCATTAAAAAAAGAGTGTTACTATAATGGCTATGGCCACTGTGATATATGTTGTATTCCTTTTAATGCCTATAAATACTTTATAGGTCATCCTCTTATTTTTTCGGATAAAGTTCCCATGCAACGGGTTGAAATCATTGAAGGGAAACCGATCCTTGAAATTACCAATAAAAAAGATCAATCCTGTATTAAACTCAATCCATATCCTCGTGTGGAGTCAAAATATGAGAAGGACGAAGATAACGATGAATTAAACACAGATTTGGAAAAAGCGGTAGGAGATCAATTAATTCGTATTTCCCAATATCGTTTTCAATTGGTTCATTTCGATAATGTCCAATTAAAAATTGCAAATTTATTAACGAAAAAAGGTCTTTTTGTTCCAAAAGGACGCGAACAGGAGACGGCAGAAATTCTGAAGCCACTGCTCGCCAGTTTTTCCGTTCAAATGGATTCGTCCAATGCCGATATGGTTGGTCATATAACCACGGTCGAAGAAGTGGAGCCGGATTCACGTATACATCTTCATATCATTCCGGAGGGGGATCTCTTGTCTGTGGAAATGTTGGTTTATCCCCTTGGTGAAATGTGTGATTCCTATGCTCCTAGCTATGGTGTCGAACGCCTATTGACGACTCGAATCGATAAACAGATGGGAACGAAGCGTGATTTTATGCAGGAGCAGGGAAATCTCAAAATGGTAATTGATGCCTGTCCTTCTCTTGCCCGGGCGGTTCAGAAGAACTATCGTTATACCTTCGAGGAACCACTCTCTTCTTTTGAATTTTTATCACAGTTGGAGGCCCTGGCATCTGAATATCGTACTTTTGATGATTTTAAAATCCATTCGGAAAAGACGAAAAAGGCAACCAGGAAAACCACCAAAAAAGATCAGTCGGAAGAAATTGTGGAATCTGAAACACCCGTGGAAACGACCGATGAACTCTATCGTCAGGATTCGCCTTTAATTATCAAATGGCCCCAGGGACACCGAATTCGTGTTAGTTCGCCCGTTTCATTTAGTAACCTCCGTTTGAGTATAACCAGTAGTAAAAACTGGTTCGAAGCGTCTGGATCTTTAAATGTTCAAGGTCATGAAATTGAACTGGCGGAACTTCTGTTGTCCTTAAAGGAGTCCAATACCCGATTTATACAGATGAAGAAGGGGGAATATCTCGCCCTGTCCGAGGAGTTCAAAAAGAAGTTGGACGAGTTCGGTTATTATTCCAGTCGGCAAGGGAAAAAGATTCGGATTCATCCACTAGCGACCCAGGCAATAGACCAGGTGTTTGAAGACGTGACTCATAATCTTGGTTCCATGAAAATCACTTCGCAATGGAAGGAGTGTCGAAAACGTTTTCAGGAGGCGGAAAACCTGGAGATAAAGGTACCGAAGACATTTCAGGGAACACTTCGTGATTATCAATTGGAAGGAGTTCAGTGGCTAGGGCGGTTGGCAGCCTGGGGGGCTGGCGGTTGTCTTGCCGACGATATGGGACTTGGTAAAACCATTCAGGCGATTGTTCTTCTTTTACTTCGGGCGAATGAAGGGCCTGCGCTGGTTGTGGCGCCGACGTCCGTCTGTTCCAATTGGGAGAGTGAATTGAATCGATTTGCCCCTTCACTCAATGTCAAGCGAGTGTCTTCCTATGTGGAGTGCAGTACTGTTAATCGAAAAGAACGGGTTGATATTATTGCGGATGCCAAACCACGAGACATTTTTATTACAAATTATTCCATTCTTCAAATTGAACGGGAGGCGTTTGCCAAACAGAAATATTCCACGATTATTTTGGATGAAGCACAAGCGATTAAAAATTTTCAGACGGAACGGACGCAGGCGGCATTAACACTTCAAGGTGATTTCCGTATGATCACAACGGGTACGCCCATTGAAAATCATTTAGGAGAATTATGGACTCTGTTTGAATTCATAAATCCTGGTTTTTTAGGGGCTCAAAAATCGTTTGATAACCGATTTGCCATACCGATTCAGCGCGATGGAGATGCACGAACCAAACTTAATCTGAAAAAACTTGTTCGTCCGTTCCTTCTTCGACGGTTTAAGAGTGACGTTCTTCAGGAACTGCCGGGCCGTACCGATATAACACTTGAAGTGGAATTATCGAAGGAAGAGGCGGTACTTTACGAAGTCATTCGACGAAAAGCCGTTGAAAACATGGAGAAACTTAATGGTGAAAAGGCGGGAAAACAACATCTCCAGATATTGGCGGAGTTAATGCGACTTCGGCGGATGTGTTGTCATTCCAAATTGGTATTGCCGGAATCCGACATCAAGTGTTCCAAGCTGGAGTTACTGGGGGATACGGTTCGCGAACTGTTGGAGAACAATCATAAAGCGCTCATTTTTAGCCAGTTTACCGACTATTTGAAATTAATCGCTAAAAAAATGGACGAGATGGGAGTGACCTATCGTTATTTGGACGGTTCCATGTCGCAAAAGAAACGGCAGGTTGAGGTTGACGCTTTTCAGGCTGGAGAATCGGACGTCTTTTTGATTAGTCTCAAGGCAGGCGGATTCGGTTTGAATTTGACGGCGGCCGATTATGTGATCCATATGGATCCTTGGTGGAATCCGGCGGTCGAAAATCAGGCGGCGGACCGTGCCCATCGATACGGACAACAGAGGCCTGTAACTGTCTATCGAATGATTACGAAGGGGACCATTGAAGAGAAAATCGTCGACTTGCATCAACGAAAAGAGAAACTGGCGCAGGATATTCTCGACGGTTCCGATACTCCCGCGAAAATTTCACTCGATGAACTAATGGATATTCTCAAGGAAAAATAGACCGATAACGAAGTCTACCTGGTGGTTGGCAACTCCTTTAATACAGGAGTTCCTCAATCAATTTAAGACGGTCGAACAGGGAAGAACTATACTTCGGTTGCCTCTGTTTTTAAGAGTTGTTCGGAGCATTTGACGTAACCATTCATGAACGATTTTGGAACCACGGATATCACGGATAACCACAGATAGTCTGCCGTAAAATACAATATTTTACAATAACAAACTAAACATTTTTATCTCTATAATAAATAGTATGTAACCATTCATGAACGATTATGGAACCACGGATATCACGGATAACCACAGATAGTCTGCCGTAAAATATAATATTTTACAATAACAAACTAAATATTTTTATCTCTATAATAAATAGTATGTAACCATT
>CAYUAP010000071.1:0-26737 GCA_964442735.1 uncultured Planctomycetaceae bacterium
GAGTATAAAAACAGTGCAATAAAAATATACTTTAGGACGTTATAAATTCGGCATTTCCTGGGAGCGCGGACGTCTCGTCCGCATCCTTCAAAACAGGCGTCTCGCCTGTTTTGAAACAAGGAATTAAAACGGTCTTGAGTATAAAAACAGTGCAATAAAAATATACTTTAGGACGTTATAAATTCAGCATTCCCTGGGAGCGCGGACGTCTCGTCCGCTTCCTTCAAAACAGGTGTCTCGCCTGTTTTGAAACAAGGCATTAAAACGGTCTTGAGTATAAAAACAGTGCAATAAAAATATACTTTAGGACGTTATAAATTCAGCATTCCCTGGGAGCGCGGACGTCTCGTCCGCATCCTTCAAAACAGGCGTCTCACCTGTTTTGGAACAAGGAATTAAAACGGTCTTGAGTATACAAACAGTGCAATACAAATAGTGCAATAAAAGGGCGTAAAACATGGGAAAAATTGGAATTGGATTAAATTTGGAGGCGGTACGGACCTCGCATAAATCATTCGAATGGGGAGTAACATTTGCGAAGGAACTGGGGTATGAATATATAGAGCCGATGGTACATTGGGGGCGGGAGCTACTCAGTGAAGCGCGTTATTTTCACAGTGTATCCATGCTGGACGATCCCTATCGGATACGGGATGCGGTGGAGAAGAATGGACTTCGTTTATCGGCATTATCGGCGCACAGTCAGCTTTCCAAGCCGGAAATTGCGGTGGAGTATTTAAAGCAGGCGGCTCGTTTTGCCGCGGAATGTGGTGCTCCTGTCATTAATACGCATGAAGGGCACAAGCAGACCTGGACGACAGAAGAAGAAGATTTTGTTCTAATCAAATATTCCATCAAGGAGGCGGAAAAGGTGGCGTCCCGTCGTGGTATTAAAATAGGTCTGGAAATGCACCAGACCTATTCACTGATTCCGGAAAAATATGATCGTATTTTAAATCTGGTTCCATCTTCTTTTGTCGGGGCCAATTTCGATACAGGTAATGCCTGGCTCGGAGGTCAGGATCCGATTCAATGGTTGGAGCGTATTAAATCCCGACTCTTCCATCTTCATGCGAAGGACATTTCCGTAACTCAATCGGAGGCGGAACGTGGTAAAGTCATGGGGACTGCCGTGGGGTGTGCCTGCGGAGATGGGGTGATCGATTGGGAGGCCGTCATGAACATTCTGCTCCCTCTACCGCAAGATCTCGTCTTGAGTGTCGAATGTGGTTCGCTCGATCAGGCGGAACGTAGTATCACCCATTTACGGAATGTACGGAATAAAGTATTAAAGAATCAGTAACAGACAGAAAATCAGATTATGAACAAGCAGTATTCGGTATATATTACACTTCTAATTTGTTTTTTAACACTTGGAAGTTCAACGCGAATTCTGGCGCAATTACCGCCAACGTTGCATCGGGTCGGTATTATAGATTCCGCTGTGGATATTAAAGACGTTACACTTCCCTTTCATTCGACGGAATGGGGAACTTGTCTGGACGGGACCAATTGTGGGATTATTCTTAAAGGATCTCCCGACTTGAATCGGCGTCCTTTGACGGTGGAGCTCTTGGCACGAATAAATTCGATCGATAAATTTAATATCTTTGTCGCTCATGAGGCGAAATCGTCGCCGCGCCATTGGGAATTTTACACGTTTGCCGGCTCGGGCAAGCTTTCTCTTTACATCCCTGGCAATCCGTCCGGAGACACTCTTCAGAGTTCTGTGGCACTCAAGCCCGGACAATGGTACTGGTTGGGCCTTGTTATGGCCGAAAAATATGCGGAAATTTTCATTGACGGTGTTTCGGCGGGCAAGATCCTTTATGATCGAAAATCATCCGAGACGCCTGCCAATACGCCGTTCGGAATTGGATCCCTCGTTAATGGAGAGTTGAATTGTCAGGGTCTCCTTGACGAACTTCGAATCAGTAGTGGGATTCGGCCTCTATCGCCAAAAACACTGCCGACAAAGCCTTTTCTTTCGGATGATCAAACTCTTCTATTGTGTCATTTCGATAAAAAAAATGTTTCCGGTGAATCATCCGGGGAATCATCGAATTCCAATTCCGTGATAAAGGTACGATTACAATCGAAAAAATCGTCCCGATTTCCCGATTGTTACGACGATTTAATAGCGTCTCAAGAAAAAGCGAAGCCGGGGGATATTGGTTCGTTCCGCGATCTGGCCGCCCTATATCAATCGGACTTCCTTCCCCTTGAAGGAAAACTGGCCTCGATAAACGATAATAAATTGAAATTATCCAATCGACTTGACCTTCTGTTTCCAACAGCCGGATTACCGGAAGTTCCGGAAATTCAGACGGAAAAACCGGTCCGAAACGTTCCGATACAGAGATGTGATCTTAACGCGTTTCGCAACAGGACGGTCGAACTCGGTCTAAAGTCGATTTCGGCCATGGAATTTCGGGCTGGGGTCTTCGAACATTGGGGGGAAGAATACGTTGTTCTGAACGACGAATTAACTGGTAAAATTCTACCTCCGCGAGGGGCTGCCGATCAAGTCTATGATAAAGAGACTCTTGTTTATCCTGACAAGGAGAAGCATCCGGTTCAGGTTGTTCTGCGAAGGACAAAAGCAATGGCGGAAATGTTCCGTAACATTGACGAATTGACCGAGGCTCAAAAAACGATTCTTGACGATCTGGAGGTATTAAGCAAGCGAATTGACATCAATAATAAAGATCTGTCCGATATTGATTTCTTTTTGGCAACAGCACTTCGTCGAAAACTAATGTTTTCCAATTCCGAATTAAACGGGTTCGATCGAATCATGTTTGTTGCGCGCGGAACCTATGCGGGCAGTCGTTTAACGAACAAGTATAATCAGGACCGTACAGGGGGCCATTTTGCAACCCAGGTTCTTGGTTTCAATACAATACATGGAGGGGGGCTGTTTACCATCACGAAATGGCAGGAGAGAGAACCTGTCATAAAGGATATTATAAAAGACAGAAAAATTACGGCAACGAAGGAATGTGACCGTTTGGCCGGAAAAAAACTCGATTATGGTTCCTTTATGAATCCGGAATTAAGTTACGATGGTAAAACGATTTATTTCTCCCATTGTGGTTCACGGGAGCATCGTTGGTTCTGGTCTCCCGATACTACTTGGAATATCTTTAAAACGGATGTTGATGGCAATACGATTGAGCAGTTGACCGATAGTGCCTATAATGATTTCGACGTTTGTGAACTCCCTTCCGGCCGTTTGGTTTTCTGTTCGGAACGACGGGGAGGTTTTATTCGATGTTTCGCGGAAAGTGCCCGACTTCAGGTAACAACTTCTGTTTTGCACAGTATGAAAAACGATGGATCGGATATCTATCCGATCAGTTATTATGAAACCAGCGAATGGCAGCCGAGTGTCGATAATCATGGAATGCTTGTCTATACGCGATGGGATTATACGGATCGGGAAAACTGTCTCGGCTCCACTTTCTGGACGGCCAATCCGGACGGAAGGAATCCCCGATCGCCGCATGGAAACTATCCATTTCCATGGCATTCCTTCGAGGACAATCGGCATGGCGACCATCGTTTCGGCCAATGTCCCGACTCGCCTTCGGCGCTCCCCATGACGGAAATGCAGATTCGGGCCATTCCGGACTCCCATCGATACATCTTTACGGCCGCTCCGCATCATGGTGAAACGTTCGGTAGTCTCTGTATCCTTGATTTGCGTCTTAAAAATGACTTTCATATGAGTCAGGTTCGTCGTTTAACTCCCTATTCACCTTTTCCCGAATCCGAAATGGACGGGCGAAGTCAATATCAATATAGTGCTCCATGGCCAATCAATGAAGATCTCTGGTTCTGTAATTCCTGGGAAAATCTGATCCTGATGGACCGTTTCGGAAATGACGAACTGATTTGTGAACGAGAACTACTGCCGATCGGATATGATGCTCGTCTGCGTTTATCGGAGCCTGTTCCGGTGATAGCTCGACAGCGCCCTCCGATTATTCCGCAGCAGACGAGTCAGGGCTGTGACTTCGCCGATAAAAATCAGCAAGCGCGTATCGGTATTATTAACGTCAATCATACCGATCTCCCTTTTCCTTCGGATCGTAAACCCTCTAAAATTCGTGTGTTTCAGGTTATTGTCAAGCCGAATCCCTGGATGAACATTCCGAATATTGGATATGCAACGGAGAATACACCTCGAATTCCTCTTGGAGTTGCGCCCATCGAAAAGGATGGAAGTGCCTATTTTGAAGTACCTTCCGGCAAGCAACTTTTATTTCAGGTTTTGGATGATAGAGATATGGCCATTCAGACAATGCGTTCCGCGACATTTACCCATGCGGGCGAGCAACTGGTCTGTACCGGGTGTCATGAACATGTTGATGAAACGATTCAGAATACCTCTTCCCTACCCTTGGCGTTTAATCGAAAGCCTTCGAAGCTCATTGCGGAGTGTAACTGGACGGAACCTCTCAATTTTTATCGGCAGATTCAACCGATTCTGGAGAAAAGGTGTCTCTCCTGTCATGTGGAGAAGAAGAAGGGACCGCAGACAACCGACTACGAATCACTTCGCCCCTACGTCTATTTTTACAGTGGCGGAATGAGGGGGACTTCGGCCACTGCCAATGGTATCCATGGTGGTTCCCGATCCATTCCAGGACGTGTCGGAGCGTTTAATTCCAAACTATCGAATATTCTCAACGATAAAAATCATCTCCATTCGGTCTCAAATAAAGATCGACATTTGTTTATTCTTTGGATGGATGGAAACGCTCCAAGACTCGGCGCTTTTGTCGATGAAGAGGCGCAAAAAAGAGGTGAACTCGTATGGCCTATTCTTGACACCGATAATAAATAGGTCTATTACTTTAAGACGTTATAAATTAGGTATTTCCTGAGACAGTGAAATCACGGATCACACTGATTTTCACGGATAGTTTTTTGGCAAACAAACTTTTTATGATAAAATTATTTATTATCATAGATAAAAAGGCTTCGTTTGTTATTGTAAAATATTATATTTTACGGCAGACTATCTCTGTTTATTCGTGATATCCGTGATATCCGTGGTTCCAAAATCATTCGTGAATGGTTACTAACGATTCTCTCTTGTTTTAGTTTTTTTCTCCTGTTGCTGTGTAATCGACTTGCAATTTCGTTATTTCTCTGTCCTATTCATCAAGTCCTTCAAACAAAGGCATGTAATCATTACAAATGGCTACAGAAGGTGAAATACTGTCGGAAGATAATCTCTTTTTTGCGATATCGACAAAGGCAGGATTTATGTCTATTCCAATATAATGGCGATTCAAATTTTTAGCGGCCACACATGTTGTTCCTGATCCGACAAATGGATCAAGTATGATTTCCCCTTCTATTGTAACAAGAGAAATCAACATCTCCATTAAACGAATAGGTTTTTGGGCAAGGTGTAATCCATGATCTTCTTTATTTACTTTTACTTTTAAAATATTGGAACAAACCAATTCCCTTTCTGAATTGGCATTGTACTGTCTCATCGCAGCTTCATTCCATGCTCCAACTTCATTTTCCTGTACATTAGAAGCAATTGTACCTCCTAATTTATATGGTTTTTGGAACCAAAGGATCGGTTCAAACAATGGACGTAGATTGGCGACTCGCCAACCTTCCCATTTCAATGCGTTTTCTACGTCATTTCTTCGTTCAAAAATAACGGAAAGTCTCTGGGCCCGGTACGCCGCACTGTCTTTTTCCCATGACAACATGTCTTTGAACGTAAATCCGGCATCTTCCAATGCAACAATACACCTATGTGCATAACGCCTGCCCGCAAATATAAAACAACTTGCCCCAGGTTTCAATATCCTTAACCATTCTCCTGCCCATTTTGAACACCATTGTTGATATTCAGAGGCAATGTTTTTATCGGCTTCACTCCATCCATTAAGAGGTTTTCCACGTCTGCGAAAAAGATTTCCTGCCGACATCTGCGCTATGGAAGTACCTCCTAACGCCGTGTTTCTATTATCATGCAAAACATCCCAATCATCGAAACCGATCCCATAGGGAATATCGGAAATGATTGCATGGATAGAATTACTCTCAAGCGTTTTCACTTCTCTTGTCGAGTCTCCTAATATTATTTCGTCCATCATTTGCTATCCCTTTTTTATTTGCTATCCCTTTTTAGATGACTGATATAAGACTCTATTTGAAAAATCTTTTCATCATATTTTTTAGCCTTTAGCAACTCAATTATTGCCTGTTCTCTGGATAAAGAATTGATATGTTGTTTTTCGTCATTCCAATACTGTATTTCGATACTCGCACGACTAATAATAGTCTCAATTTGTCTTTGTAACAAAACATCAAAACTCTCTCTGTTTTTGGTAATAAATGAAGAAAATATCCTGTTGAATGTTGGAATAAAACATTGCTTTCTATTTGAGACAAACACGTTTGAACTATGATCCTTGCAAAAATTCCACAGATTTGAAAAATTAATGTCGGTACTCTCTTTTATATTATTTTCCATGAGGAAAATCAGATGTTCCCAACTTAAAGGACATACATTATTTTCCAATGATTGAGCATAAATTTGACTCTGTTTCGAAGGGTATTGAAAATAGGGACAGCAAACTACTGCATAGTCGTTATCTTTTCGCCAACACGACAAAGCCATGATCTTGAAGTCTTTTTGGTTTTTGGCTGTTCTACTAAGACGAAATGCTTTTAGCATCTGCCACAAGAGTGTAACCATGAATGGGGGATTCTGCGAACACATCTGCGGAATCACCGCGTTCTCTTAAAACTCTTGATTTTAGACCAATTTCTCGAAATGCACGGGACAAAACTGCATCAGAAGATTTGGAAAAGAGTTTTTCTTCAGTTGAGTCATGTTCTATTGATTCTGGAATAGTACCAATTTGATAGATCGTATCCAAAAAATCTGTATCTTCCTCTATTTTCTTTATGAGAATATTTGTTGCTTCTATAAAATTACCGTTCGCCAATTCTTTAATCGTTGCTATTAGATCTGTAAACATTATAATTTTTTCTTTAGGGTGTAACTTTTATTCCGGGACCACCCAGTTCAGAGTCGATAAACGTATCGATATATTTCTTGGATGATAAACTTTAGAAATTGGTATTGACTTGGATCCAGTCTTTTGCTAACATAAGATAAAAGTAACGCTATAAATTATATTTAAGCAGAAGAAAGGAATCACAATACCAACCGATATTATACAGGAAAAATTTGATAACTTCAAGCAGATTTTGACCTAAATATGGAGAAAAGCCAAAATATTAGCTCAAAAGAGAATATTCATAAAAAAATCATGGCGGTGGAATATTTAATTGAAAACGTATTTATTGAATTAGCTGGTATTGTTTTTATTACATTTATGGCAACCGTTCACAGATATAAAGGGAAATCACGGATCACACTGATTTTCACGGATAGTTTTTTGGCAAACAAACTTTTTATGATAAAACTATTTATTATCATAGATAAAAATGTTTCGTTTGTTATTGTAAAATATTATATTTTACGGCAGACTATCTCTGTTTATCCGTGATATCCGTGGTTCCAAAATCATTCGTGAATGGTGACAGATCCAATTATCCGAATCTGAAAATCGAAATTCTGAACAACAGGAATCTGTCACTCAAAGAAATGTTGAAAACAACGACGACGTGTGGTAGTGACACTCTGGTTCTGTTTTACAGTTGGTTCAATCGCGACTCCACCAACCTGGCGAGTCTGCAATACATCATGGCGTACTTTGAGCGAAACAAGGTACGTGTACTGGCCATGCAGGAGCCCATACTCTGGTCGGTGGCGGTGGGCGGGGTTTTCACGCTGATCGAACCTGTTGGACTGGCGCTCGGCGCCCAGGTCAAAACTTTATTGAGCGGTACTCCCGCATCTCAACTAGATCCGGAATCGTTACCTGTCGCCCCTACGGTGAATTATGAAGCGGTGAAAACGGGAATCATCAGTGCCGCGAATATTCCGGAAAACACAACGTTAATAAACGCCCCGATATTACTGCGCCCCGAGGACCGAAAATTCTTCTATGGGGCCTGTGGACTGATTGCTCTGTTTGTTTTGTATTGACTTTCATTGGTTGTATCTGTGTAGCCGTGCTACTGCGCCGGAACCGTGGAATAGGAGCGGAACTGGCCTCTGCCATCCGTAACGAACTGACAGACCGGTCACTTCAAATTGTTGCGGTTACCGCCGACGCCAGCGTAACCACTAATTTTCAAATGAAAAATTTCGATGGCATTTTATACAAGCCCGTGACACTGGACAAGTTAAAAAATATTCTAGCTGAAATAACTCCAAAAAAACAGTTAATTAATAATTAAGGAAGTTCTGAAGTAACCATTCACGAACATCTCGTCCGCATACATTAAAACAGGCGTCACGCCTGTTTTGTCTATTCCGGAAAGCGTAAAGTTTTAACCATCTTTTTCACAAAACGGCTTTTTTTGGCTTTATTTTGTGTTGATATTTTTTCCATTTTACCACCCGCCTGTAAAAGTTGAAAAAAGTCGGAAATAAAAATTTTTTTGAAAAAGAAAAAAATTTTTGACCCTTTCGGAAGAATTTTACGCTTATATAAATGAAGGTGTTTGTATAGGTCTTTGAAAAAAGTGAATGTAAATGATTGTTTTTTACAATTAAACTCAAAATACCGATTGTAAACAAAATAAAGGTTATTTTCATTTTTTATATAAGAGTATGACAGAGGTTACTTGAAGGTTATGACGTAAAAAACATATTTTTTATAATTTAAATATCATGTAATAACCTATTTTGAAATCGTAAATCAGTAGGAACCTAAATATGGAACAATAAATTTTGAATATTAGATTATATTATGGTTATGAATTATACTGTACGACGTTATAAATTCGGCATTTCCTGGGAGCGCGGACGTCTCGACCGTATCTTCTCAAACAGGTGTCTCGCCTGTTTGGGAAAATAGACTTTTATAACGACCTTGAATATATATATTTATTTTGCCTACTTGAAATCTCGAAAAGCCTTAAGTATAATCTGTTTTTTGGCAAAAGATACCTAAAGAAATTTTGTATTGGAAAATCTTCACAAGCAAAACAGAAAAAATTTATAGGAGATTATGGTAGTTGGCGCTTATGGTCGACGTTATTTTATTGATTTCGAATCGGAAAATAGTGGAAAAATGGCCAATCGTACATCAAAAATACCTGGAGATTATTATGTGGCATTATAACTATCACGGCCAGTGCTATGGTCCGGTAACAAAGGAGGAAATCATTGTTAAAATTCGAAATCAAGTCATTACAAGTAATACTAATGTATGGCATGATGGAATGATAAGTTGGTCCGAGGCTAACAATATACCTGAATTACAAGAAATTTTTAGTGAAGAGTCTGGTTCTGCCGGATTTTCTAATCGATTAAAAACAACACGAAAATCGTTTTCGTTATGGTATGAGGGGATCTGTTTGAAGTACAAGCTATTTAAAAATCGTATTTTGTTTTACATAACCCATCAATCAAGTCAATCATTGTTAATAGCCCTATGTACGGTAATGGTCATTTTTTGGCCTGAAATAGCGACAATTCCACTAGCCATATTGAGTATAATATTGGGAATCAAAGGATTATATACCCCCTATAAAAAGTTGGCAATTACAGGAATCTTTGTATCTATACTATCGTTGTTATATGTAATATATTATTAATGCTGTTACATATAATCAATATCTACTGGTATCGAAGGATATATCAAAACAAAATAAAAAGAAAGAAATGATTATGAGCGACTTAACGCAGGAATGTCGGCAATTGCTCGATGTAATAGCACAGGAAAAAGAAAGCCTTAATAATGATACATTTCCCAAAAAAATAATGAATGAAATGACGGAAATAGAGAATTCCGTTCGCCGAATCTGGGAAGAAATATCGCAACCGTCCCGATTGGGGTTGGTGGGACAGGTTTCCGCAGGCAAAACCCGAATGCTCGAAACACTTCTCGGATGCGTAGGAAGTATTTTATCGGAAAATGTTGGCCCTGGAGCTACGACGGGGAATATCGTCGAATATACAATAACATGCGGTGATATGAAATCTACAACGTTTGATTCCTGGAAAGTACAAATAATGGATCGAGACCGTATTGCAGCTCTTTTTGAAGAGTATTTTCGAAAAATAGAAAATACCATAAACAAAAATGACGATGAACATCAACAATTTTTGGTCTCTTTACAAGATATTATGAATCAAAAAGACAGTATATCAGAAAATGATTACTGGAACGATATCGATCGCTGGGCCATAGATGTCTATAATAAAGCGCGGTTCAAAACCTTGAATCCTATTGTATTGGAAATGCACCGTATCGCAGGAACCGCAGCCGCAGCATCAGTTTGGCTAGGCAAGGAATTGTCTGTTTCAGAGAAACAAGCGTTTTCAGTAATGACACTATCCAATAATCATTCAGCCCCACAATCTCTTGAAAAGCAATTATTTAATAATATTCCTGATTTTGGTACTCCGATTGAGGAAATTAAGCCGGATGTATTTCGGATTTTCTTCCCCATCATTCATAAAATCAGAGTCAATGTTCGAGTTCCAGCCGAAATCTTTAAGATGTACGAGAAATATGGTAATTCGCTCCAGGTTATTGATTGTCCGGGCTATGGGGCTTCGGGCTCTTCCGTTAGGGATCAAACACTTTGTTTCATTGAATTGGATGACATTGATTCGATTCTCGTTCTGTTGGATAGTAAAAATCCGGGGCAAGAAACGAAGTATTTTGAAGATGCGCAACGTAAATGGGGACAGGTTGCGCGAGAAAAAACTGTGGTTGTTCTCAATAAATTTGACCTACTACAAATATCACAGGATTCCAATGTTGCTGAAGCGTTCAAACAGCTTCGTCAAAAAGAAAAAATAGAGGAAGAGGAATTACTCCAAGTTTTGGCATCTCCACTTCAACAGCCATACACCTATGCCCTGGAACATGTAGCGGGCAAGAATCCTGAAAAGTTAGTCTTTTTTTCTTCCTCGGCTTTTATCGGAAAAAAATATCATGCTTTCAAACCAATTATGTATGCACAGCGGGAATGGCTTGATAAAAATTGTCCGAATGATTCCTACGAGGGCTTAAAAGAATGTGAATTATGGCAGTCGGTAGTACAATGTATGTCCGATACGTCTCCATTATCGGCACTATTACGTGATTTTGCAGAAGACGGAGGTGGAGCCCGGCTTGTAAAAACTTTCGGAGAACATTTGATTCATTTTGGGAATAATAATCAACAGACAAGACTACATGAAGATATTGAGCGTCAAAAAAGAAAATGGGAAAACTTCAAAAAAAGGTTGGAAGAAGAAAAACAATCTGTTTTGACTGCTTCACAAGACCTAAAGGAGTGCGGAGAATGTAAATTGACATTCCGGCAAATGAAGGAAATACTTGACAAATTCAAATTGTTAATGGAAACAATATGCAGAGATACTTCAAAACTTGTTAAGACATTCGAGTCTGAACTGTTTTATGCGAAAAATTATTACAATACAAATGTGATAGACGAAATTGGGCAATGGCCTATCTGGGAAGCTCTCTTCCGTACCATTAGTGATACGACCAATTATTGTGTCCCAATTCAATCGAATGAAAAACAATATGTTGACGAAGAAATGCGTATTCCTGATACGACAGATGCCTTTGAAGAACGTTTTACAAACGTCCTTCAATCGGAACTTGAAAATATTATGACAGAGACTCTTCCCGGGATTATTCTTTATGCGTTTGAAGAATATGGTATCGAACAAAAGAAAACATGGGGGGACGAACAGTTTCAAAAACTGAAAAAAACATTTGAAAATATTTCTTCAGCTATTCCAGAAGAATTCAAATCGCTTCCCTTTAATTTGCTTGATTCATGGCTTGAGAGTCCTTCAATAGCAACCATGAATGTTCTCTTTCCCATTCACGAAAAAATTGAAAAGGATATTCGCTCCGATTACAATCTGACAAATACAGGGACGAAGAACAAAATGGAAGACAACAAAGACAACACCGGTTATAGTAAATACTATCCACTTCAACATGGAGAAAAACCTCGTTATTTTGCCTGGAGTTCCAGAGTCCAGGAGAAAGTGGGTTCGCACAATCCGCCCGCTCCAAATCATCGGCATTTAGCTGCCGTTATTCAAATTCGTCAGGCATTTTTTGAAGGATCTGTCTTTTTCATCGAATCTGTCTTTGATGAGATAAAGTTTCGTTTTCTTAACAGTTTTACGAAACAATGTCTCGACTTAAAAGATAATGTGGGTATACTTGAACGAAAATTTGAAGAACATCAGCCGACTGGTACAAAAACGCCAATTAATGGACCGTATATACCAGGAAGACATCATTGAAATACGAGTATAATAAAACAAAAACAGGGAATAAATAAAATGACACAACAACACACAAATGAAAATGATATCAATTATAAACTTCAATTTATCGATAATGGTACTGATGAAGTATTAGGGCTTCCTTCGTTTGAATTATCTCCATTCACAGAAAATTTGTCCTGTCGTTGGGAGTTCGATGTAACAGGGGCTCCTGACGATTTTAAAAAATTGATTATTAATGCCTACTCAAACGGATTGAATGATTACTGGAGCAATCATGAAGAACTTGATAATTCTAACGGTCGTCAATCTTTCATTGTCAAACCGAATCTTGGTGGTGAAAATCCGGGAAAGTTGAAAAAACTGAACGACGATGAAATCATTAATGTAATTATTCGACTCGTTGGTTCCGACAAGAAAATCATAGCTGAGGCGAAATCCGAACAAATTAAGATTCCAAAAATCTATACCCAGACCGTTTATTTTCAAATCAAAACAGATCCGGGAAAATGGAAAATTTTAAACCGGATGGAAGATATCGATCAATCTTTAACCTCCTTGATTGTACCTATCGATTTTACCATTCAGGAAAAACCAAGGGCTTTCGATGATACTTCCAAGATTATGAATCCGCATTTAACCTTTAATTTTGATGCAGTAGAAGTGACTGCGTTGAGTAAAAAATGGGATGTCGATTCATTGCCTGAACAATTACAAAAATTAAAACGTCAAGTTGAATCTTCCGAAATGGAATGTGAAACGAAAGACAATGGGCTGCGTAAGTGGACGTTTCAGATCAACAATTTCTTTTTCAAATTCGATCCGATAGAAACAGATAAACTTCTTAAACATTACATGATCGGAAACCGATTTATTATTCCGATTACATTGCAATGCGAAGGAGCGGTTCCATGTCGATTACAAATAGAAATACTGCCGCAGTACAAAATATGCGCGGAACAGATTGCGATTGACCTTGGTTCTTCCGTATCCACTGCCTGTTTTGGTTCTCCCGACTTTGGAAATATCGTTCATGAATACGGTTTTCCTGAAGAACAATTACAATATATTCAACCACGATTACTCGAATGGTTTCAGAGTCGACCGCCGGAAGAGTGTCCGGTTACGGACGAAGTCTGGGCCGATTTTATACTAAATATCGCATCAAGAATGGAATTTGATGTTGACGACAGAAATGAAGAACGGGCGCTTAAACGTTTAAAACAGGTTCTCATCGATAGAAAAACGGATCAATTTTATAAGTTTCTTCTCGCGATGGAACTAAGTCTTCGTTCAATGTCAGATTGTGGCGATATAAAATGTCGTTCCTGGTGTAGAAAAAGATTGTTTGATATTTATCAAGAAACCTTTCTTCAATTCCCATTTGATAACCGTCATATTAAACTGGCACGACTGGAAGACGACAATCAAATGGTCAGTGAATTTTGTTTTAATTCTGAGGATCGACCATTCTGGCCAGATGGTAAAATCGGCAAAAAGGTTGCCGAAGAACGAAAATTACATGAAACGAAAGGAGAGTCGACTGCTCGATATCATCGAAATCCCAAAAAGGAAATCTATGATATTTACAACGTGGATAATAGAGCCAAAGAAATATATCAAGGGGCTCTTGATTCTTTTGTCTCTACGGCACGTTCTGAATTTGCAAAAATCGAGCAAAATCAAAGAGATTCCGTCCCTTATTTGATTCTGACGTACCCGGTAACACTCATGCCGAAATCGCGGCATCGCCTCGTTCAATTAGCGCGTCAAATGGGATATCCTCGGGCAAATATTATCGATAAATATGACGAGTCCGTTGCTCCTGCTATCTTCTATCTCGATAAATACTTCGGTAATTTCGATGAAATTGGACCGGAAGTTTTTAAAATGAAATGTATCCGCGAAAACGACATGTGGACTCATAATATGCTGATTGTGGATATTGGAGCTGGTACAACCGATATTTCTCTTATTCAAATAGAAATGAAAGAAGCATATCCTAATAATGATAGAGAATTGGGGGGACGCTCCTATCAGATAACACCTACTTTATTGGGTTCTCTAGGTTTCAGTCAGGTCGGCGGAAATCTTCTGACCTTGTGTATTTATCACTATTTAAAAATCATATTGGCTCGTTTTCTATGGCAGTTTTACAACCAGGATTCTACTTCCAATCCCTTTTCCAATGATATTAATATTACACTTGCCGATATTCGTTTCTCTGCCAATACCAATTTCGAAATTCTTCGTAATGAAGCAGAAAAAATCATCTCCACCTATACAAAAGACGATGATGGCGAATTTATGACCAATGTCGCTGATTACCAAGAGCGTATTCTATGTTTTGATTATCTTTGGCAATGGGCTGAAAATATTAAGATATGTTTTAGCCGTCGAAAATCGGACCATCCAAATGATATTTTTAAAGGACTTGATCTATATGAAGGTGATCGCAGTTATGGTCTTCAAGGCATAAAAGATGAAATAGCGTCCAATCCAACATTTTTGAAATGCTTTTTTCATAGTGAAAACAAAAATGACGCTACAATTTGCGAATATGTTCAAAAGCAGAGACAACTTTTATTTTTTTCTGAAAAAGTCTTTAGAGATCTGGAAGAAGAGGTTATTAAAAATGTAGTGGAACGTGCTGTCGAATTGACAACGACTGCGTTAGGTGTTCGTCAGGAAGGACTACAGAGAAAAAGGAAAATAACCGGAAGGATAGAATCTTGTCAGGGCGTTCATAGTATAATTTTGTCGGGACGTTCCTCTCGTCTTCCACAGGTACGTCAAATGTTTGAAACGGAAGTTTCCAAGGCCTGTAAAAGCAGAAGTGAAAATAATAGTATTCCTCTATTTGCGTGTCCGCAAACGCAGATTATATTTGAAGATAAATACGCCAAAACGGCTACAGTCACCGGGGCATTACGGGCTGAAATGATCGATAGAAGCAGTTATTACGACGTCGACGACAATGTACGACTTCTTTCAGGTTGTTGTTATCGTGATCTGAACGTTAAAAACCTCCTTTTTAATCTCCCTTCTGCGTTCTGTTCTGAAAACGATACGATCTTTAAACTACAATCGGAATTTGAAGTATTCGATTTTCATGGAAACGAACGTATCCGTAGTGGCGATTTCAAAACACCACAAAAAGGAATCGTGATTTCCCGTCGAATTGGAAATATGGACATTCATAAACAATATGCTAACATTGAATTAAAACATTTTGAGGAGTTATTGAAAAATTTGGATGGAATTTCAATGGAACGACTTCGAATCCAGTATGAAATCAATCCGGAACTTCAGATTCACCTTTTAATCGCCAGAATCCCTGAAGGCAAAAATGAACTTGACTTGTATTACGATACAAATTGTTTATATAAAACTCTTTCTTGTGATATTGCAAAAAGTGAGTTAAAAGAACTTTTTGGTGAAGGTACTGTACAAAATACGGCTATTTACGCATCCAATAATATCCTGATCAATACAGAAGAATATAAAGAAGATGATACAACAAAGGACGTGTATCCAATTCTAAAATATCCAATTTACGTTACGACAACGCCTGACGCTACTCCAGAATCCGCTATACTTCTTTTTGATAAAGATAAAACCGTTCTGAACAAAAAATGTATATCGTCATCTTCTCCCAATCCCATTCCCTGTGTTTGGAGTGATGAATTTCTGGAACTAATCAAAACCAAGGGACGTATTTTGAACTTCTTCATTGAAAAGGAAGGGAAAAGAGGAATTCCACAAAGAATACGCTTAGGTGGTATTAACTTGAATCCCAATGAACATAAAGATTATCGTCTTTGGGAACATCGTCTTAAAGTATTACTGACAAAAGATGGACGTTTAATCCTGTTTGTCGGAAAGCAACCTCCCTATTGGGAAACAACAGATATCAAAGAATGGAGTAAAAACGATTCAATGGTCTTATACAAAGATATTACGGGTGGAAATTCGTCCAATCAGACTGAACTTGATCCTTTCAATGGAAGACAATAGAACGGAGACAAACATAATGTCAAATAAAAAATTTTATTATATTGTTGCCATCGATTATGGGACCTCAAGAACTGGATTTGCCTGGAGTCTGAAAGATTGTTCTCCAAACATAGATGGAATTAAGTATTACCAGGATTGGCCAGACCAGCCGAATGTATCTAAATGTGAAACCTGGGAGTTAACGGATGGTAACGGAAAAATACTTCAATGGGGACGTCCTGCGGGGACCGACTGGAAAAGTAAAAAAAAACCTACTTCTGTTTTCTCAAAATTATTTGGAAAAAATACCGATCAGAAAGACGAAACCAATCCTCCTTATTTTCATCAACGAGTTAAAATGGATTTATTTGATATCCAATCGAATAAAGATATGGGAAACATATCAGATTACAGTTGGAATATAAAAGGGGAACCTGTACGTACCATCGGAGATCAAACATTTGAAACGATCGGACTAATTGCGGCCTTTTTAAGTGAAATAAAAAAACAGGCATTAAAAGAACTTCGTTCGATAGAACCTGGTATTACGGAAGATGTTATACGTTGGGTTTTAACTATTCCTGCAAATTCAGAGGAAAAGCAAAAAAACTGGATGCGAAAGGCGGCATTCCAGGCGGGACTGATTGATAGTGAAAGCAGTGATTCTCTGCTACTTGCGTTAGAGCCTGAAATGGCTCTTCTTTCGGTCCAAAGAAAGCAGCCGCAGATAAAGGCGGCAGAAAAACGACATATAAAAATTGTGGTCGATGCGGGAGGCGGAACGGTCGATGTTTCCGCATATGAATACTCTACGGACAGTTCGTTTAAACAGGTAGCAACAAGTCAAGCAGTCAATGCGGGTTCAACCTATTTGAATAAAGCTATTTATGACTTTATGGATGGTCTTGTGTTTCCAGAGGACATTATAGAGAGATTTCAAGAAGAGGAGCCTAAAAAATGGAAACAATTTACCAAAGAAGTTGAAAGGACCAAAACAGATTTCGGTCCGACTAATACCAATTTTGAACTACGAACTCGTGATATTTATGATTTTTATCAAGACAACACCCCCGATGCTCTGCAAGAATTGCAGTATATCAATCCCAACTCCGGTAACTTTGAAATGGCCTCAAAAGATTTTGAAAATAAAATATGTTTTGAGGTTTATGATAAGGTCCAAAAACAAATAGAAAATGTTTTGAAGGAATTAAGGGATAAAAAAAATGATCTTGATATCACTATTTATCTTGTCGGGGGATTTAGTTGTTCTAAATCACTTCGAGAGTATCTTAAAAATAATATCGAATTGGATTCCTATATAACAGATCATAATCAAAATATAGTCTGGGGCTCGGAAGGTATTATGACAAATTTTCAAAGAGAGTCCGCAATACTGGAAGGGGCCGTGTTGTTTGGAGATGATCCGGATCGTTGGTTTTCTTCTCGTATCGCAAGATATACGATGGGATTTAAAACTTCGGTCAAATATACGCCGGTCTATAAATCACGAGGAGCACAGAAGTTCTATAATGAAGAATATCAAGATTATTTTATAAAAAATGTATTTTATAAAATTGTGAAAACAGGAGAATCCGTTGAAGTCGGAAAAGTTGTAAAAAGGAAAATAAACATAGAGTCCAATCGCCCTTCATTGCCAATTGAACTTCTTTATTCTGATGACCCTGATCTCCTTTTCGTCGATGAACCAGGTGTTTACAAATTGGGAAAAGATGTTTTCTGCCTTGATTTCTCCAGTACTATCGGTACAGAAAAACGCGCCGCAATTATTGAAATGACATTAGGAAAACCGGAAATTGAAGTCGTGTTATACGATAAAGATAATCCAGAAAACAAAAAAAAGTTTTATTCACCCGTTCCCGATAATTCCTGGACCGTTCAGGAAAAAGAATAAATTATTTAGTGGAGATAATATGAAAGAATTACAAGATTTATTAAATTTAATACCATTATTTTATAAAAATGTCAACTTTATAAAAGAACATCAAAATCTTCTTCCTTTTTGTGAAAAAATACTGAACGATTGTTGTGGACAGATTAACGATTGTTGTGGACAGATTAAGGGGGTAACAGGGATATTACAACTTGTTATTAAAATGCAAAATAAGATTGACGAGCAAAACAAATGTCTTAAAGATAAAGAAAAAGAACTTGAGGATAAAAAAGTAGAACTTGAGGAAAAAAATCAACAAATAATCGAAACGGACAAAAAAATAAACGATTTGGAAAAAACTGTAAAAGAAAAAGAGGCTCAGATTAAAAAAGAAAAGATACGTATTGAGAATATGGTAAACAGCAAAACCAATCCGGATACATCACAATCCAGTGATTCTCTTTATATTATCGATAATTTTACGAAACGATGTGGTGATTTTGTCACTAAACTTTTGGATAATTTTCCAAATGAAAATACTGAAATCGATCATCCAGATAAGTTAAAACGTTTTCTTGAATTGGCTTTTGTTGACAGTTCTTCAAACGAAGATGAATATACCAATTTAATAAATGAGCTGAGTGATAAATATAAGATTATAATCGAGAATATCGTACACGTTATAGAAGAATTTAAAGATCCGGAAAAAGGGGGATCTCTGTTTGAAAATGGTGAAATTCTTCCCACTCCTTGTAACGATAAAGAGAAAATGAAAAACGAAACGATTTGGGATGAATATGTAATAAAAAGTAAGAAGCTTAAGAAAAAATCCTCGGATATGGGGAATTATCATACTTGTAAAGGTACTCTGAAGTATGGCAACGAACTAAAGAACAGTTCTGATAAAACTTGCAAACGAGAACGAAAAGAAGGATTGCTATTTCCCGGTTTTTGTATACTCTGTAAGAACTCAAATCAATATAATCTTTGTATTCCTCCTATATATTATGACGGTGAATTTTTAATTCCGTCAAATTCAGACGAAGTTAAAGCCAATACACCAGAGACACCAGCTATTCCAGCTACATCAGATACATCCGAGACACCGGCTACATCAGAAACACCAACTACATCCGAGACACCGATTACATCCGAGACTACAACTACATCAGAGACTACAACTACATCAGAGACTCCAACTACATCAGAGACTCCAACTACATCCGAGACTTCTGCTACATCCGAGACACCAGCTACATCCGAGACACCAGCTACATCAGAAACGCCCGCTACATCAGAAATTCCAGCTACATCAGAAATTCCAGCAACATCAGAAATTCCAGCAACATCCGAGACTCCAGCTACATCCGAGACACCGGCTATACCAGAGACTCCAGATAATGTAAAGTCTCGCCAAAACCAGACAGAAGAGATTAAAACCTGAAGAATATTCTGAATAAACAGGTCGTTTGAAGATGGAAAACGAATGGTTGAAAAAAATCTACCGGAAGAGATTGAGTTGAGAAGACAAATAGCCTCTCCCGGAAAAAACCTGCCATAAATACTCAAGGTCGTTATAAAAGTCTGTTTTTCAAAACAGGCAAAACGCCAGTTTTGGAGGATACGGACGAGACCTGCCTGCCGTCAGGCATGGCGTCCGCGCTCCCAGAATATGCCGTATTTATAACGTCCTAAAGTATAAACATGCCAAAACGACTCTCCCCGAAGTAATCCCCTCTGGAAACACCAGTGGAGGCAGCCAGTAAAAGAAAACGGAAAAGTCACCATAATACAATATCATTCAATTACTTGTGACAATTTTAAGTATGTAAATAAATAGGAACATCCGTTATAAAAGTGATTTTAACCATCTTTTTCACAAAACTGCTTTTTTTGGCCTTATTTTGTGTTGATATTTTTTCCATTTTACCACCCGCCTGTGAACGAAAGGAATAATTTTAAAGGGCCCTATTTACAAATAAAAAAAACATGATACCATAGAGTTCACTTCAATAATTTACATGGCTGAGTAGCTCAGTTGGTTAGAGCGGCGGCTTCATAAGCCGTAGGTCACCGGTTCAAGTCCAGTCTCAGCCACTTTTAAGGGTTTTGAGTGCCTTTCTCAAAACCCTTTTTTTATGGTCTTTTATCGTATTTTACACTGCTTCTGACATTTATTACTATTTTTACATTAAGCGGTTTTTAACGGTTTTAATGATATTTAACACTATTTAACAATATTTAACACTATTTAACAGTATAAACGATATTTAACGGCATTTAACACTATTTAACGATATTAAACGGTATAAACACTATTTAACGATATTTAACACTATTTAACGGTTTTAACAATATTAAACAGTATTCAACAATATTTAACGGCATTTAACACTATTTAACGGTATTAAACGATATTTAATAGTATAGTGTAGTCGTTTTTGTAGTCTAAAACACGACTACACTAAAACTGACTTTTATGCGGTGTTTCAGGAGGTTTAACCTCTAAAATATCATCTTCTTAATGTTCAGATGGTTCTTTTTTCTCTGGTTGATGCTATTGGTTGATGCTATTGGTTGATGCTATTGGTTGATGCTATTGGTTGATGCTATTGGTTGATGATGTTCTCTTGTATTGGCGCAATTATAGTCTTCTTCAGTTGCGTGAAGATAATGCCCAAAGGCTATTTTAGAAGTATGTTCCATCCATTCCAAAGCTACAAGATCCGGATACTTCGAAAACATTTCACTGGAACGACTTCCTCGAAGATTATGGATCTGTTTGGGCCATACATTTTTGAAGATAATATTTTATACTCAAGGTCGTTATAACAGTCTATTTTTCAAAACAGGCGAGACGCCTGTTTTGGAGGATGCGGACGAGACCTGCCTGCCGTCAGGCATGGTGTCCGCGCTCCCGGGAAATGCCGAATTTATAACGTCATGCAGTATACATAACGGGAATCCGGATTCCAATACAGAATGAAATCAATATTCAAACGAGACGATTTTATAATTACATATTGATCTCAAATCCTTTTCGGCGCTTTCGCGCAAAAAAGGCAGCCGCCTGATCGTCACCAATAATTTTTTCATTCTGCGCATCCCAGTTAATGGGACGAAGAAGGCGACAGGCAATATTCGCTAAATGACAAACATTCATCCCCTCAACATTCGATTCAACATCCGAAACAGGCGTTCCCCCCTCCCGAATACAACGTATGAAATTCGTTTTATGCGCCTCAAGTTTCTTCCCGTGATACAAGGCAAGATAATCTTCCTCTTTTAACTGCAAGTGAACCTTTTCATCAATTAATTTACCAGTAATTTTACCACGATTGACAAATAATCGGCCCTTCGTTCCTTCAAACAGAATACCGTTTTCCTCCGTCGCACTGGTAATCAACAGTTCCGTTTTATCCTCAAACAGACAGGAGATATTGAAGTCATACGGCGTATTAAACATATCGTCCCGAACAGCATAACCATCTTTGTACGGAACAACAAACGTAACGCCCGATGGAATATATTTGATCGGACCCATTCCTTTTTTCTGCCGACCCAAGGCCCATAACGCACAGTCGATATGATGGGCGCCCCAGTCCGTAACTCGACCTCCGGAATACTCAAACCACCAACGAAACAGGAGATGGCCACGACCCTGCCCGGCATTACTGGCCGAAAAATATTGTGTGTCGTTGGTCCAACAATAATCGTGCTCCGGCGCCTGACCCTGCCAAATATTCCAGTCCATGGTCGTCGGAGCTGGAACCTTCGGAATAACTCCCGATTTACGCCCTACATTGATAAAACAAGTCGTCTTCTTAATTTCCCCTAAATATCCTCCCCGTACCAGAAGTGTGGCCGTCATAAAGGTATTTCTCTGACTTCGCTGCTGCGTCCCTACCTGAAATACTTTTCCATACTGCTTGACCGCTCGACGTATGAGCTGATTCTCCTCTAATGTTAAAGTTAATGGCTTCTGACAAAAAACATGTTTCCCCGCCTGCATGGCCTCTATTGCAATTTTAACGTGCCAATGATCTGGCGTTCCAATGGAAACCGCCTCTATATCCTGACGATCTAAAAGACGCCGATAGTCACTACATGTATCCAAAAGACGCTTTCCGTCTTTATTATGATAACCAAACTTCTCGTTCTTCATGGCACGTGCAATTCCGTATTCCGAATCCAAATCACATATCATCGGAATGTCCACCTGCTTGGTATGAAATTCCCAGGCATCTCCAAAACCCATCGGTCCTACTCCAATAGAACCCATTCGCAATCGGTCTGAAGGAGCCGGAACCTCCACTCCTGAAACCGTTGATAGATAGGGAGTAAAAAATAATGCTCCCAATAAACCTGTCCCCTTTAGAAAATTTCTTCTCGAATTTCGTGCCATTTATTTCCTCCTATTTTCCAATACAAAATCGACTGAAAATTCGGTCGAGAATATCGTCCGAATGAACCGTACCCACAATAAGCCCAATGTGATCCAGGGCCCTCCTTAATTCAGCAGCAACCAATACATCATCCTCCGCAAGAGAGAGAAGCGATCGCGCTGTCTCCAGACCCTCCCGCGCCTGCCGTAACGATTCACGACATCGATTGGCCGTCGAAGCAACCACTTCCGAATGAACATACTCTTCCCGAAGACTCGTTTCAATACGATGTATCAGTAAATCCAATCCCCATCCCCTCTTTGAGGATGTTACGATAGAAGAGGATGTTATAAAAGAATCTGTATTACAACCCGATTCCAAACCATTATCTCCCCCACCCCCTTCTTCAGGTAAAGACAAAAGATCACTCTTGGTTACTACACTTAAAAACTTCTTTTTTCCAAAAGATTCCGGAATGTCTGCATATCCTCCATTCCAATTTCCTTTATCAGATAATATATCATGACAGTATAGCGAGAGACAAGCCCGATCCATTAAATTTTTTGTGATTGCCTGCGCCTTCAGATCGATTTCATGAAGTGAATCAACGTTCTGAAATAACCCGGCAGTGTCTATAAGACGCCATATTAAATCATTCGTTTTAAAGGTGTATTCCAAATAATCCCGCGTCGTTCCAGGCTGCGCCGAAACCAGTGCTCGTGGAATCGACTCCTTTGGATCTTCCGCCTCTGTCGAATATCGTTCCACCAGGGCATTGAACAAAGAACTCTTGCCACTATTGGGAGGCCCCCATAAAACAACAGTCGGTATTCCACTTCGACCGGTTCGATCCGTCATTTGCTTCTGTAACTTGATGATGGTCCGCAAGGCCGATTCCAAAATCAGAAGAAGTTCCCCGGAGGTAATAAAAACTATCTCGTTATTATCAGTATCACTAAAATCAAGTCCGGCCTCCAAATCGGCCAAGGCGTTGAGAAGAGTCCGACGTAACTCCATTAACGGAAGTCGGACCCCGCCCGCTAATTGATCGAGTGCCGTATTCATCTCCTGCTCGTCCGAAGCATCGATAATCCCTAAAACAGCCTCCGCCTGTGTCAAATCAATTCGTCCCGATAAAAACGCACGTAGTGTAAATTCACCATGCTCGGCTAACCGAACCTTGCCCGTCTCGCATAAAACAGTAATAATACGTTCCAATAGAGGCGGATTGCCCGGTAAATGAAGCTCTACAGACGCCTGACCCGTAAAACCATGGCCCGGCCCCCAATAATAAAGGTCACAAGGAACCGACGGCCCTGTCGTTCCCCACTCCTGACGCCATGGATATAACTCCCCATGAAGGATACAGGTTAAAGCGGTCCCAACGTCCAGGGATACAAAACCGTTCTCCAGACTATTATGGTTTTTCAACCTAAAAAAAGAAGATAAAATCGCTAATACATTCGGTCCGGAAAGACGTATGATCCCCCGAGCCCCAATTCCCATCGCACTCGCCTGCGCTATAATTAAATCTTCCGGAAAATACACTCAAACCTCCCCAGAACCCTGAACGACAGCTTTTTCCCCTTGAAACCGTCGTAATTCATAAAGGGCCCCAGGAAAAAATCGAATCAGATCAGAGGCCGTTAAACACTCCATCGGCATAGTCATCGCCGCAAAATCACCCGCCATTCCATGTAATGCAACCGCGAGTCGAACTGCCGTTATCGGAAGTAACTTCTGCGCAAGAAGTCCGGTAATCAGTCCCGTTAAAACATCACCACTTCCTCCAGTTCCCATTCCCGGATTGCCCGTTTCGTTACAATAAACAGAAATACCGTCCGTTATAACCGTATGATGCCCTTTTAAAACCAGTATTAAAGAACCTGTATATTTTTCCCGATAACGCCTGGCAAAATCCAACGCCATTTCCCGCCGTTCCGAATCGTCTCCAGAGGGCTTTCGCCCGGTTAATCGCGAAAATTCACCGGGATGCGGCGTGAAAATACGTAAAATATTCGGATCACTCAAAACTTGTTTCCTCGTGCCGGAAACAACTCTTCCCCCTAAAAAATCATTTTGTGACAATAAATTCAATGCGTCCGCATCAAGAACAAGGGGCTTTCCAAGATGAAGAAACAATTCCTCGACAAAACCCGTCAGAAATTCCGATTGACCCAAACCTGGTCCTAAACCAACAACAGCCGCTTTCTCCACTTGTGTATTAACAATCTCCAGGGAATTGAAAGCCAAACGACCACAAGGATCTGCCGGCAAAGGCACTGTCATATACTCCGGCATAAAAGAAGCCGTAGTCTCAAGAATAGGATCTGGAACCAGAAGACGTACTAAACCACTTCCCGCAATTAAGGCAGATTTTCCCGCAAGAGATATCGAACCTGCCATTCCTCGACTTCCACCTACTAAAACCGCCAGACCATATGTCCCTTTATGACCTTTCGGCTCTCTCAATGGGAAAACTGGAAGAGACGACAGAAATTCTAACTTCTCCTCAATATAGTTCTGTATTACTGCATTACTCTGTATTACTGTGTCTCTCTGTATTACTGCGTCTCTACCCACCTCTACAAACATTCCAGACTAACAATCGAAAGTTCGTGTAATTTGTGAGCCAGGATGCACTACAGATACTTTAGCTTTAATTTCCGTTCCATATTTCACAGACTGTACAGAAACAAGAATAATACAGCCAATAATAATTAGTGAAAGTGATAGTGCGATCAAGACATCAAATAAATTTGGGATATAACCGAACCATCGTTCGCGCCATAAAATAGCAGGGACCAAAAGCAGTACAAATGAAAGGAGACTAAAAACAAGAATAAAGGAAAGGGCCGACATACCGTACATGACAAAAGCCATTAAATTTCCACCGAGAAAGAGGATAAGAACCATAATCATGGCGGCAATAATAACATAATCACCCTCAATCCAATCAACATGTTCCGGACGACTGCGTTTTGAACCAACAACCTTCTGTTTTTTCGTATTTTGCCGTTTAACTTTTTTAGTTTTTTTCCCTTTTTTACCAGTAGATTGTTCCCCTTGAGGTTGAGGCTCCTCCGCGGGATTAACGGGCATCTCTAAACCATTTGAAAAATTCCCTGCATCATCGGTATTTAAATCGTTAAATCCTTCGATATTACTGAATTCATCCGTATTGGAGGAAAATGGATTATCTTCTCCACCAAAATCAGTATTGAAGGGATCGTTTTCCGAAGAATTATCTCCAAATGGATTGTCTTCGTGCATATTATTTTCGTTCATATTATCTTGATCTTTTGCCATTCTTTTTCCTTTCACGTTTCGGATAAAACCAAAAAAATAAAAAGTTCCGCGGCAAAATTCACCGCATCTCTATTATCCTAATTTTATAGTATAATAGATTCTATCATTTTTTCCAGTCAGAAATAATAAAAAGGGCAAATATTTTTCTTCTTCTCCCCCGTAAAGACCTTTTAATACCTTTAAATGGACTTCCTCCATGCGTTTGATTGGGTAATAACTTTTTAGTAACCGTTCACGGATATAAAATGAAACCATGGATCATACTGCTTTTCACGGATAGTTTTTTGGTAAACAAACTTTTTTATGATAAAATTATTTATTCTCCTAGATAAAAATGTTTCGTTTGTTATCGTAAAATATGGTATTTTACAGCAGACTATCTCTGTTTATCCGTGATATCTGTGGTTCCAAAATCGTTCGTGAAGAGTTACAAAATATTTACAAAAACGTTAATATCACCATGTTAAATATCACCATGTTAAATATTATTATACTTTAGGACGTTGTATAAATACGGCATTTCCTGCGAACGTAACGTCTCGTCCGCATCGCCTGTTTTATTCCCAAAAAAAGACTGGAACGCGCACGTCTCGTCCGCATCGCCGGGAAAACAGGCGTCTCGCCTGTTTTATCCTCTATTCCAAAAAGCGTAAAGTTTTAATAATCTTGTTCACAAAAAAACAAGACCTGGGAGCGCGGACGTCTCGTCCACATCCTCAAAACAGGCGTTGACTGGAACGCGGACGTCTCGTCCATACGCATTAACATAAA
>CAYUAP010000072.1:0-24173 GCA_964442735.1 uncultured Planctomycetaceae bacterium
TGCCGTAAAATACAATATTTTACAATAACAAACTAAACATTTTTATCTATTATAGATAAATAATTTTATCATAAAAAAATTTGTTTGCCAAAAAACTATCCGTGAAAATCAGTGTTATCCATGGTTTCACTTTATATCCGTGAATGGTTACCTATGATAAATCGGAAATATTAGTTATTGTTTTTATTCGTTTTAGCATTTTTTTTCAAAAGTGTGCCGATGAAGAAAAAGCGAGTAAAATTTATTTACCGCTATGGAAAAGTTTTCGAATCTGCCTTTTTTCAAGAAGTAAAAAAGAAGTAAAAAATAGAGTGAAAAACTGTCCATAATAAAAAAGGAGCCCCTTAAAACATAACAGGAGAACAGATGCAAAAAATATTTATCAATGATAGAGAACTCGCGTTTCATCGAGAAGGAACAGGACCAATAATTCTTTTTCTCCATGGGTTTCCATTTGATCATACCATGTATCTTCAAGTGGTTCGTCTTCTTTCCCCGGAATTTGATTGTATAGTACCAGACCTGCACGGGTTCGGAAACAGTAGTTCATCCGCAGGAGAAACAATTGTCACCATGAAGCAGTTCGCCGAGGAAATAGCTGCACTGCTGGACGCCCTTGGGATTACCAGCCCGATTATTCTCTGTGGTCTATCCATGGGTGGATATATTGCCATGGAATTTGCGCGAATGTTTCCAGATCGTCTTCAGGCCCTTCTTTTATGTGATACAAGAACGAGTCCGGATTCACCCGAAGTGCGGCAGAATCGATATCGTCTGGCCATTTCCGTAACCCAAACCGGCATGTCACCAGTAGCGGAGTCGATGATTCCCAATTTACTCGCGTCCAAAACCCTGGAAACATCACCACAAACAGTCGAATTTTTGCGCCAAATGATCTGTTCTCAAAATCCAGCAGGTACGGCCGCCGCCGCACGCGGTATGGCTGAACGTGAAGATACAACTTCACTATTAGAAAAAATGGACTTTATAGTCGGCTTTATTTGCGGGTCGGAAGACAAACCATCTCCTCCTTCAGTTATGAAGGAAATGGCCTATAGAACACCTATAGGACGCTATCACGAAATAAAGGATGCCGGCCATCTAACACCATTGGAACAGCCGGAGTCCTACGCGAAAATCGTGCGTTCAATCTGCTGTCGTGCGTCCGGTGGCCACGTCGAATTCGTCGATTGCGGGGATTAACATTGCAATAGAAGTAAAGAGATAGGCGGTAACAATCGCCAGAAAAACCCACATCGGTTGCCCCAGTAAAAGACTGGTAATCGCATAAAACGTAATCAGAGGACAACCAAAGGATGCCAATGCAATGGCCGAAGAGGGATTTCGCGCCCCCAAACTGACATAAAGTCCAATTCCTCCCCCCAAAACAAAAGCTAAAAACGGTTGCAACTGCGCCTCAAACTGACCACTAAAGGCAATCATAATCCACATACAAGTAGCAATACCGACAAAGAGGAAGAAGACAATACCTAAACTGGTTGCCACTGCACTTCGTGTGTTGGGATACTGCATTCCAATATGAACGCCTGTCATGGAGGCAAAAAAGTACAGAACCATTAGACCGACAATCAAATAGGTCAAATTGGGTAAAGAAAGACTTCCATGCCAGTAAATATAGAGACAAATCAGAACCGGAAAGAGTACAACTTCCTTCATATTCCAAAAAGTACCACCCAATTTTCCATAAACAAACTCTTTCGGAGATATATCACTGACCAACAACAGGTTAAAGGTTCCACCATCCCGTTCCGAGGTTAGAGAAGTAACCGCCTGCGCATTGAGCAAGAGCATTGACAGAATAAACAAAGGAACAAGCGCCCCCACCAAGCGCGCAAAGGAAGGAGTGGCACTCGCCGCATAGGCTATATGTACAGCGTATAAACTCATTAGGCAGAGCAGGAAATAGACAAGTCGAATAATAAACATTTTACGACCATAGGCATGGGTACATATCTCCCGCCATATAATTGGATTATTCCATACATGACGTACTCGACCGGGCGCGGCGGAAATCGTTGCGTCCATTTTATATCGACCTTTTTCTATAATGGAACCTGATTCCGAAGGGATCGATTCCACGTTCATATGCGCCAAATCAGGATGCACTTCCTCAACCGCCAGTAAATTGTGCTCCAGATTATCATAGGGATTCGATGCCATTGCCGTTCCCGTTTGTGCGGAAAGGCGTTCCGCCTCTTCCCGTTTGAGTCGGGCCGCTACGGCTTCTTTACGCCAGGTATCTTCTTCAGGAGTTCCCTGTCGTAGTTCTCGGGATGGATTCCAGATTCGAACCATGTAAATGGCAATGCCATTTACCAGTATCGTTATACAGGAAAAGACCAGAAGAAAACCGGAAATCGGTGTTAAAAGAGCGAAGTGGGAATGATTATTAAAAGTTGGCTGCGCCGCAACAAGAACAGCTTGCCACGGACTCATTGCGGTAACTATTTTAGCAACCGGAACTCCAAACCAGATAGAATTCGGGAAAAAAATTGCAATAGCCTGCCAACTTCCCAGCCATAAAACCAGAATTAAAACGGTTGCGGCAATCGCCTGAAATGTTTTATCACGCCAAAGAGCCACACACGAACCGACACTTCCACAGGCCAACATGGCAAACAGGGTAACCAGTAGAACACGAATAATCTGTGCCTGGGAAATCCCCCCCAAGAGTGAAATCAACATAAAAACAGGAAGAGAAATGACGAGAAATATCAAAACTTCCAGTAGACTCGACAATAATTTACCGAGCACTAATTCACTATTGGAGAGATGTGTCAAAAGGAGTAGAATCAAAGTCTTCCGATCCTTTTCCTGTGCAACAGCCCCTGCGGCCAGGGTCGCCGATAAAAAGAGCATCATGACCAACTGAAGAGGTGCCAACAGATTGAACAAGGTCGCTCCAAAACGGGAAAAATCACCAGTATCGGTAATAACCTGTGTTCCCGTCATTACCAACCAGGCCGTACTAATCAACAAAAGAAGTAAACTGCAATAGACACCACGGGCAATAAAAGTTCGATCCCGTCGGGGTGCTATCGTTACTTCACGTGTAAAAACCGGACCAATAAACATGTTTATAAAAATTCATTACTAATTGTTAATGGGACTAGGCCAAGTCACGGTCTTCAAAAAGAGCAAGCGACAAAACCATGGCAACAAGAGCAAACAGGAAGGAATAGACTCCAGCCGTGAAAAGGTAATTTAAAGGTACTTCCCGATTCATAGCCACAGCCGTTTCCATATTGAAATGGTCCAGAACCGGTAGAAATGCACAGACCAAATTGGCAAAAAAAGCCACAAGCGGCATTTGATTCGCCGCACTGGAAACGACAATCATGGGAACCAAATGGCCAAGCGCGTAAATCGTCAAACAAATTGTCAGGTTGGGAAGGAGGGAAAGTCGAGTGGAAATAGCGACAGAAATAGCGGTTAAAACGATGGTTTCGAAATAGGCAAGAGCCAAACCGGGCAAAATCGTAATAATATACTGATAACAATCCAGCGAAGTTGGCAATTCCTTGGCCGATTCACGTGCATCATAAACGAGTTTATACGCAATTGTATTAACAAAAAACAGGGCCAGTAAAATAAAGAGAGCAGAAACCGCAATCATAATTCCCGTGTATTTTCCAAGCACAAATTTTTGACGACTAACCGGCTTCGCCAAAATCATCAGAGCTGTTTTTCCTTCGATTTCATCCGCAATAGAGGTACTGGCTGACCAAATCGCCAGAAAAACCGCCAATAACTTCACAAGAGTCAATCCTTGAGAAACAACAATTTTTATATCTTCACCAAGCGTGTGATACGGCAGAAAAAGGAAAATATACAAGCCAAAAAAACCGGCTAAAATCAAAATCAGGAAGAGTGGTTGATAAACGGTCTCTTTGGCGGTAACCCAGGCAATTGCTCCCACTTTAGGAAATACCACCCGAAACAAAAACACCAAAATAATGAACGATACAACAGCAATGAGCGCGACAACATCAAACTGCGCGGCTGCTTTCATCCAATTGGCAACACCAAATAGAGCCATTGACGTATTATCGGCTATTAAATTAGAGTACATCATACAAAAACCTGTCTTAAAAATAAAATGACGGATACAATTTCAAAAAAATACAAATACTCAAGGATAAATTACAAGCATTTTCATTTCCCTTTCCTTCAATATCGATCCAAGCTCCAACCCCAGGGAAAATAGTATGAATGAATGTCCCTCAAAGGATATACAACCCTCTCTAAAAATTTATCCTTTTTAATTATACTCCCGTCTTCATTTTTTTTCAAGCAGGTTCGTTAAAGGATTTTGTATGTTCGTCTTTTTTATTATTCTGCTACTTTTTGTCGGAAGTATTTTGCATATCGGGGGCATATTTCCGGAATTCCGGAACAAGCTCCAAGAATCGAGCGAGAATTTTTTCAGGTTTTTCATTTATAAGGTCCACAAGGCTCTGAACCTGCGCCGTAGCTTCCTCCGGACTAATTTTTTTCGGCCAGGCACGAAGCAACTTGGGATTATCGGTCCGCTCGGAATGTTCGGCCCCCAAGGTAACCTCTTCATAGAGTTTTTCACCGGGTCGAATTCCGGTATAGGTAATATCAATGGAATTTTCAGGGAGTCCGGCCAGACGAATCATGTCTTTTGCCAATTCAACAATTTTGACCGATTTCCCCATTTCCAGAATAAAAAGTTCGCCACTTTGTCCCATGGCCGCAGCATCCAATACAAGCTGGGATGCTTCCGGAATGGTCATGAAAAATCGTGTCATTCTTTCATCGGTAATGGTAATGGGACCACCATTTTCAATCTGTTTTTTGAAGATGGGGACCACACTGCCATTGGATCCGAGTACATTTCCAAATCGCGTTACAATAAACTTTGTTTTGGACTGCCCCCCCAGAGAACAGACATATCGTTCCGCAAGGTGTTTTGATACCCCCATAACACTGGTTGGATTCACGGCTTTATCCGTCGAAATCAAGACAAAAGTGTTCACTCCATATTTTACGGCAAGGTCAGCGACCGTTTTAGTACCATAGATATTAGTACGAACCGCCTCGACCACGTTCTGTTCCATTAGAGGCACATGCTTGTTGGCCGCAGCGTGAAAAACAACTTCCGGCTGATATTGCTCAAATATCGCCGCCATACGATCAGGACGAGCAACGTCAGCAATAATTGGCGATAAAATGGTTTCGGTCTTTAAATCGCGCAATTCCCTCTCCAGAAAAAAGATACGATTTTCACCACGTCCCAGCAGGATCATTTCCTTCGGACTATGCTTTATTAACTGACGACAGATTTCCGATCCAATACTCCCCCCCGCTCCTGTAATCAATACCCTCCGCCCTGTTATTAAACGACCGATTCGAGTCAGGTCCAAATGAATGGGATCACGCTTCAAAAGATCGTCAATATTAATTTCACGAAGAGGTATTTTCGAACTTGCCGTAAATTCCGCATTGGAAATAACCTGCAATTTTAAACCATTTTTATGGCAAATATCAAATATATTACGAAACACGGAGCCCGGAAGTACACCTGCTACGACAAATATAGTTTGAATATCGTTGATTCTAGCTAACATCGCCAAATCATTTAGTATGCCGATAATAGGTATTCGACCTAATTGTGCGTTTAATTTATAATCGTGTATTGTAATAAAACCGATAATACGATAACCAGAATTTTTGTTTTTATTAATATTTCCGGCAACGATTTCGCCTTCATGATTGGCGCCGATTAAATAGGCGTTTTCGACAGTCCGATGTTCAAACAGAGGTACAATATCTTCGCGAATCATACGAAGCAGAAGGCGAAGCCCCCCCAAAAGCATAATGGAAATACCGAAATCCAGTAACGGAATACTTCGAGGCAAGGGTTTTAAATCCCAAAGGAATTGTTGATATTGATTGAATAAAACAATAATTAAAAAAGCGATAAAGGAACTTCGTACTAAAACGACAAGGACACCGGTACTAGCATATAAAGAACGTTCCTTAAAATGTCTTCCGAGATAAAAAACGGAGAGTTTAACAGCCAATACCCAAGGGACAGCCCCCAAAAAGCAAGAGAACTCTTCATGAGACAATGTATAATCAAACCGACAAATAAAGGATATGTATAAAGATAGAACAAATGCTATGAGGTGTACCAAAAAAATAGTAATACACCAAAGCATTTTGTGCTGCATCATAAATTTAATGATTCTATTCAAACATAAATTACTTGCATTCATCATTCTTCTTTTTCCCTCAATCTTGACAACAAAAATCAAAAATTTACTTTTTAGTATATCATAGAAGTACAAATCTTTTAAGAGCCCCTATAAAAAACTTTTCATTTATGTTATAATAAAAGGAAGAGATTTTCTTGACTATTATCTATATCGAAGACTAGAGAAGGAAACGTGAATGGCAGACATCCAAATTGCGAAGTTAATGGAACGTTTATATCGAATACATCGACAATTGAGTGAATTAAACGGTCGATTGAAAAAAGGGCGCCTTCGAATCGGACTGCGGGAAGAGAAGAGTAAACAGGCGTTACAAGAGCTTGAGAATAAACGTCAAGAGAACCATACACTGATACTAAATGCTAAAGAAAAAGAAAAAATCCTGAAATCGGCGGAAGATGCCATTCAAAAGCGTAAACAGCAACTTAACGATGCCAAAAACAATAAAGAGTATTCCGCATTAAAAGCGCAAATTGCCCTGGATGAAAAAGTAATGGATGCCTTGGCGGAAGATGCGTTGGATGCTTTGACCGACGCCGAAAATTTTATGACAGTTCTGGACGGAGCGGAAACGTCCTATAAAGAAGACTGCCAGGCAGAAAACGATGCAAAACAGGATTGGGAAAAAGAAAAACCGGTTATTGAAGCGGATTTACAACGTTGTACCGGTCTTCTGAAAGAGGCGGAAAAAGAACTGACTCGTGAATTTAGACCTCTTTATAAACGGCTGGTGGAAGGTTATGGGGGTGAAGACGCCTTGGCCCCTATTATGGAAAGTTGCTATTGCGGTTTTTGTGATCAAAAAATCCCCATACACTTCGTTAATAATGTTCTTGATGGGCAACCAGTCGTTTGTCCGGCTTGTGGACGACTCCTCTTTGTTCCAGAGAATTTTTCTTTATGACAGAAATTTCCCTGTTTGTAGATAATGTTGATAATATTAAGAATGTAGGTATTGTAAATAAAATAGATAATACAATAATACAGACAATGTAAACAATACTGGCAATGCAAACAACACAGACAATGTAAACAACACAAACAACACAGACAGTGTAAACAACACAGACAATGTAAACAACACAGATAATGCAAACAACACAGACAATGTAAACAACACAAGTAATGTAAACAATACAGGCAATGTAATTAATACAGGTAAATGTGATCAATTTAAGATAATACGATCAACATAGATAATGCAAATAATATAGACAGTATAAATAAATTATACAATATAAATAAATTAGACAATATAAAAACAAGGCTAAAATCAGGAGAAGGTGGATATGGATAAATTTCGTAAATTAGCTAAGGAAGTATTTCATCAGCCGCCGGAATCGTATAATTGTGCACAGTCTGTAGCAGCGATTTCCGGACGATTGGAGTTGGTACCGCATTACAAGGTCTGTGGAGGCGGTCGTGTGGAAGGAAATATTTGTGGAGCTCTTTATGCCGCTCTACAAATTGTTCCGGAAGAAAAGCGGGACGAAGTATTACAAGCCTTTAAAAAAGGGGCAGGGGCTACAACATGTAAAGAAATTAAGGGGGGCCAAAAAACACCTTGTGAAGAGTGTGTTGCACTAGGGGCCTTTCTTGTTGATTCCATTATTGGGAGCGGCTCTGAAAAATCTGAAAAAAAGGATTGATATATTCAAGGACGTTATAAAAGTCTATTTTTCAAAACAGGCGAGACTCCTGTTTTGGAGGATGCAAACGAGACGTCCGTGCTTCCAGGAAATGCCGTATTTATAACGTCCTAAAGTATAGTAATCCTGTAAAAAATATTGTGTTTTTTGTTCTTTAAAGGGCGGTTCTCCAGCCTTCCGGAAAAAACAGGTGTTACGTCTGTTCTCCTATGAAATTACCGAATTTAATGAAAAAGTAAAATCGAAGGGATAGTACCGTCTTCCGATAGTTTTTAATCATTTAAATGGAGTCATTATGAAGCGATTCTTTTATATGGGATTGATTTTCCTCTTTGTTTTTAGTATGTTCCACCATGTTTTTGGAGCGGATCCCCTTTGGAACATCCGTAATATACCGCGTTCGTCCATAACGGTTATTGGGCATCGGGGTGCAGGTTCCCTTGCGCCTGATAATACCTTGGAGGCAATGGAACTAGCCTGGTCCATGGGAATTATTCCAGAGGTCGATATTCGAACGACAAAAGACGGTCATTTGGTTATGTTTCACGACAATGATTTCAGTCGCATTCTCCCGAACGCTTCGCCGGAAATGAAGAAAAAGGGAGTTGAAAAGTTGGATTATGTCGAGGTACGTAAATTGGACGTTGGTTCCTGGCGTGGTGCCAAATACGCCGGACTCAAGGTGGTTTCCCTGGAAGAGATAAAGGAGGCCTTGAGCAAGGATAAATGGCGTCGGGTCTATATAGACGTGAAAAATGTTAATTTCGGTCAACTAGCTCGTGAAATGGAAGGATATCACGAACAATTGATATTGGCAACAGGTAATTATAACGATATCAAGGAATGGCGAAAAGTAGCGCAACTTTCCGGAGCCATGCTCTGGATGGGACTCGGAAAAGCTACGGACGAGACGATTGAAAAGCGATTTGATGAACTTCGTCAATCGAACTTTGCCGGTATAACAGCACTTCAGATTCACGTCTCTTTTCTGCCGGATGGGTCGTTGCAACCATCGCGGAACTGCCTTGTGAATGCGGGCAACGAGTTACGCGCCCATCGAATCGAATTTCAGACCATGCCCTGGGCGGTTAAAAACGATAAAAAAGAATATTATCAGCAATTATTCAATTTAGGGTCAATGGCAACCGGAACAGACCGTCCTGATATCGCCGTTGCGGCTCTCGATGAATATTATACAAATCCTCCCGATCATACTTGGAATGTCCGTGACCATTTCGCTTTAAAAGATGTTATAGTGCAGGCCCATCGCGGAGCAGGAAAAATGGCCCCGGAAGGATCCCTCGAATCGTTTGAACTCGCCTGGGGCCTCGGTCTTGTACCGGAAGCCGACCTCCGATTGACCAAGGATAATATTATTGTCTCCTTCCACGATAACGATTTCTCCCGAATTATTCCTAATGCCGATCCTGCCACAAAAAAGAAGGGAATTCATGATCTGACTTTTGAAGAAACCCAAAAATTGGATATCGGTGCCTATTGCGGTGAAAAATTTAAAGGACAAAAAGTCATTAATCTGGCGAAAATACTGGAGGTTTTAAAGATACATCCGGAACGATCCGTTTATGTCGATATCAAAAAGATCGACTTCGCACTTTTGGCCAAACAGACAGAAGGATTTCATTCCCAAGTTATCGTTGCGACAACGAATTATGATGAAATACTAGCGTGGAAGAAGGTTGCGCCCCGTTCTAAAACCCTTCATTGGATGGGCGGTTCAGAAAAGGTTCTAACCGATCGGCTAACCAAACTGCGAAAAGTAGGGTTCGCAGGAATCGACCAACTTCAAATACATGTTCAGATCGATAAAAATGGAGTTCTTTCGCCGAGTGAAAAATTCCTTCGCGAGACGGGAAAAGAACTGCGCCAACATGGTATCCTGTTCCAAACCCTCTCCTGGACCCAGGGTGATATGCCCCAAACCTATTTTCGACTCCTCGATCTTGGTTGTGCCAGTTTCGCTACTGATTATCCTGTCGAAACGAAAAAAGCCATTCAACAGTATTATGGAATAAAATAAAAGAATCGGAAGAAAGAACCCAAAAATCGCTGTACTTGACTGATATGCTAAAGCAGACCGGTGATGGAGTTCATTGGCAATCCTAAATTTCCAATATTGTAATCAATTTTAAATTGTTACCTTTTTGGTAAACAAAAAGACTTGCCTTCCGAAAACATGTAATACCCACGAAGAACGTTACCGGTTTTTATCTATGTTTAAAGGGGCAAATGATAACAGATCAAATCTATACGGACAACTCTCCGTATAGGTAACCTTTCCTGTGAATACCCTTAATTATAAACTTTACATGGGCGCCAATATCATCGTACCAATATCATAACCAATATCATAGTATTATACTGTACGACGTTATAAATTCAGCATTTCCTGGGAGTACAGACGTCTCGTCCCATCCTCCAAAACAGGCATCTCGCCTGTTTTGAAAAATAGACTTTTAGAACGACCTTGAGTATAACATTATGATAACAGAATCATAACGTTAATATATTGGGAGGTACTTTTTATAATTTATAAACAAGATCTTCGTCCTCTTCAAACTATTTTCTGGAAGGGACGGCTCTTTTTTCAAGAATATCTGTTTTCAATGTAAATATACTGTACGACGTTATAAATTCGGCATTTCCAGGGAGTACAAACATCTCGTCCCATCCTCCAAAACAGGCGTCTCGCCTGTTTTGAAAAATAAACTTTTAGAACGACCTTGAGTATATCTGTTTTTAAAGTTACAGAGGAAAATTACGAACGGCGAATACGGTCCAGGTTCCATTGGAGTTTTTCGGCCTGTGTCATTGTGGAGAAGTCAGGGAGGGGATCGATAAAGGCAGAAGTTCTTTTTTTCGTTTTCTGTACTTCTTTTACAGGTGTAGTGCCCGATTTACTCGTTCCGCTGTAACTATCGGAACCAACAGTTGTTTGCAAATCTTCTTCTAACGAACGTTTTGGCACAATGGACAAACGGGTCAGATCGGCATGATAGGCTTTAACAGCTTCCACGGGCATGATTTCACTATCGGCGATAGCACGGAGATATCGAACGAAGGTCAACTGATGTTCAGCCGAATTGATTTTTCGACCGTAAAGAGCGACTCGTGCACCATATTTTTTAGCGTCATGTAACATTTGGAAGGCATCAAGGGTCGTACCAGCACTTCCTCCGAGAATACCAACAACCAGTTGACTATCATATTGAGCGAGCGCTTCCATAGCACGTGGTCCATAATAGGGAATTTTCAGGAAGATTGGACGAGCGGCACTAGCAACTCCGGCCAGAGTTCGAACAATTTGATCATTAACGAATTTAGGAATATCGACTGGACAATTGGCCCCACAAGCGTTCGGACTAAAGACTTCCAGAAAATGGCGAAACCCTTTAGCTTCCGCCTCCAGCCGGAAGGCGGCATAGGCCGATAACGCTTCGTAGTCCGTTTCCGGATTGTTGTTAAAGGTAATCGAATAGAGGCCGAGATCCGCTCCCATTCCAGATTCCCGTTCCGCCTGACTGCAATGATATTTGCCACATAACGCATGATCCAATGTCGCCGTTCGAAACGGGCGCGATGGAAGAGTTGGATATATTCCTTCCGCGCCTGCCAGCCAGATATCGGTTGTATCGTTGGCACGAATCGCCGGAGTTATCGCCGAATTAACAAACAATTTTTCCTTTATCGATAGAATATCATTGGTACTAGCGCTCATCAGAACAATATCGACCAGTCCCTGGGCAATAATCTCTCGTATCTGGGCCCGATATTGATCCAAGGTCCGAAACCGGGCTTCTCCGGAATACTGTTCTGGACTCTTGCCCGGAGCAGCCAAACCATAGGCCATATCCGCGTCTTTTGCGTCCGCGATTATAAAATCGTTACAACTTCTATCTTTTAATATTCGAGCTAGTTTGATATCAAGTGTTTTTTCCATATTTCTTCCGTATTTTTATGCCTTTTGGACTGACCCAAAAATCTGGAACCTCTTTTGGAGGTCAGACAGGACATATCCCTTTTATATTTCTGTAGAAATCTCCTGATATGATACTTTATAATGCACCAATAAAAGTGACTCCCATAGATCGGTTCGTCCCTCCACCATTTTTACTTAAGTAAAAATTCCCTGTATCATACAGTATACCTATTTTTACTCGGATCGTCAAGGCGAATCGAAACCTCGAACAATATTTTTTACAGAGGGTTATTTACTGCATTTAGCAATCAGATTTTTATACTGTTTATGGAGATCTATTAATTCGGGCAAAGGATCGCTTAAATCTTTATGACATTCGAACAGAAGCCATCCCTTGTATTTTCGACGCAGGAGAACTTTTATCATTTCTTCATAGGGATAACTTGCTTTTTCCAGTTCGTGAACATGAAATGTATCCGCTAATCGGGAGAAAACACTCTCAAGATTAGCCGTTAATCCCGGCGCTTCATAATCGACATTATTGCAGTTCCAGCATAGTCCGACATTTTTAGCCGTAACCTGATCAATAATTTCTTTCATAATCGGGATCGGTGAACAAGATCCATGATTCTCCAGCCGCACAATCTGACCGTAATCGGCGGCGAAACGTCCAATTTCGTCAAGCGCCTTCGCAATTTGAGCTGTCGTTATTTTTCGATCAACCTCTTTAACCAGATTATTTGGTTTAACTTTAACACCCAGACCACCACAGTCGGCACTTAATTTAATCCAGGCTTTGGAACGTTCGATATTGGCCTTGACTTTTGCCTGATCCTGATAATGAAAATCCTCGTTGGTACCAAATCCAATTAACAGAACAGAAGAATCTTTAAAACGTTTTTTAATTTCGACTCGTTCCTGGGCCGTTGTATCCAAACCGACACCATGTTTATGCTCGCAACGTAGTTCAACACCACCTAATTCGGCTTTTTCACAGTTGGCAATTAGTGTCGGAAGATCCCAGTTACGTCCCCAGAGATAGGTACATAATCCAAATTGAAGGTTCTCGCTATTCTCCGCCGAGTATAACGAAGAATTCATTTCCTGTGAAACCAATGTCATTACCGCCGTCGATAATAACGACTTTTGTAAAAAATCACGTCGATTCATCATCATTAATAATTCATTTCTATTGTAAAATTGTTTTTAAAGACAGACCTCAAACGATTATTATCTTTTTATAACCACAGATAACTTTTGGCATACAGTATTTATAACAAATACAATATTTATTGTAAATAAAATATTTATTATGAATAATAATTTACCATAATAAATTTTAGGGGGTTGTTATTGCAAAAAACTGTATTTTTCGGTACACTATCACTGTTCATTCATGTTATCCGTGATTTCCAAAAATGCTTCGTTTACATATTGAGTCATCAAAATATATTCTAACGAACCAACCAAAACCAAAAGAAAGGTTATTTCCCATGAATAAAATTAAAACCTACAACTCGATTTTCGTCAATAGTATCAATCCTGAAAAATCCATAAACCGGAAAATTCCAATACTATGGAATCTGATAATTTTTTTATTGGTATTAAATCTTTTAAATGTAATTCCGGCGAAGGGAGAAGAAGTGAAAACGACAAGACATTCCCTTCGTTCACGACGTGACATTTCCGGTTTGGAAGAACGTCCGTATTTTTGGCGGGTACGGACAAACGAGATCATGGATCTCTGTCGTAACGTTCGTAAAGGACGGGTGGAAAAGATAGCGGAGACACCGGCCGGTTTATCGGTCTATGCTGTCTTCTATGGTGAATTTTCGGAGAAGGTACCGTCGAGCAACTGGTCGGCAGCATCATCGTCGAATACGTGGAAGTCCTATTATCAGCGTACAGAAAAACCACAAACGGTACTTTTTTGTGCCGGTATTCACGGGGCGGAGGCAGAAAGTGTGGCGGCGGCTGTTAATTTAATTCAGATGCTGGAGTCTGGAAAAGATTTTCGCGGAAAAACAGATTCGGAACTATTAGAATTGATTGGCAAATACCGATTGATAATCGTTCCTTGTGTCAATATGGATGGACGAGCAATATCACCAGATCATTTAAAAGGGAGCACCTATGAAGAATTCCGTAAAGCGTCCCAAGGCGAGTGGCTTGATGGACGTCCCATTCAATGGCGGGAGAGCAAGGAGTATTTTCCACTTCCACTCGATCAGGTGGCCTGGCCCGGCGGATATCCGAATTCGGACGGTTTTAATATTATGCACGATGCCTGTCCCGGACATATTCGTACTGCGGAGACACGTGGTCTTCTGCAATTGGTGGAACGCTGGAACGTCGATCTACTCCTGAATGGCCATTCCTGTGAATCAACTCCTGTTTTGCTCTTTCCTTCCGCATTTAATTATGATGCCCATGTTAAACGCGGAAACGAACTTGCCATGAAGGTCAACGATGCAATTCGACAATCCGGCCTGCGATCTTCCGTACCGACCACACCAAATAACGGTAATACCTTTAATTTGAATACAATGGCAACCCTGGCCTCCGGGGCATTGTCATTAACATTGGAATGTGGTGTTTCATGCCTTTATCCACCGCAAAAGCCGCTCTCCTATACGTTCGATCAGATGATGGAACCGAATTTTATTACATTAAAGGTTCTTCTTCGCGAGGGACTCCAACAGCCGTTCGTCGATCGTGCCGCTCTTTTCAAATAGCGGACAGACAGTCCGGAGTCCCGGTTAAGAGATGTACCAAAAACAATATTTTAGAGAAATCAGACAGGAGATCTGTGTTTCTGTAGACCGAAAATACCGTCTTTTACAATAACAAACATAAAAAATTACAGTGGTTTCTTTTGAAGAAACATATTCACAAGGAAACCACTCAATAGAACAATAATGGTCCCTACAACGGGAATCAGGAATGAATGGAAGGGACTGCGCCATACTTCCGGAATCACACTGTTGGGCATGATAGAGAGTGTCATCCAAAAGATGGAGAAGACTCCGATAATAACACCGATTATGGCCGATGTATTTGTTGTCTTTTTTGAGAGAAAACCGAGTAGGAAAAGTCCAAGCATACCACCACTGACAATACCCGAGATTACCCAATAGGAATCAACAATACTCTTGACTCTTGTTAAAAGAATGGCCATTCCAATCCCCAGGAGTCCCCAACAGACCGTACTGGAATAGAGAACGAGCATCTGTTCTCGTGCCGAAGCATTCGGTCGAAAAAAACGACGATAAAAATCTGTTAATGTTAATGTAGCGCAACCGTTTAAACTTGTACTGATCGTACTCATAGCGGCCGCAAATATTGCTGCTATAATCAAACCGGTAATTCCGGCGGGTAATCCATGGACGATAAAGTAGGGGAAAACACCATCGCCTTTTCCATTAGCAATATCCTGGATCAACTGGGGAGAAAGGAGTTCCGGCTTGACGGTATAATAGGCAAACAGTGCGGTTCCGATAAAGAAAAAACAGGCATTGATTGGCATGGTAACAATTGCACTGAACCAAAGTGATTTTTTGGCATCACGTTCCGAACGGGCAGTCAGATAACGCTGAACAAAGTTTTGGTCAATACCGAAATTCTGCAGATTGATTGTAATACCATAGATCAAAACGACCCAAAAGGTTGGTTCACTCAACGAGGCAGACAAAGATCCGAGACTGAATTTATGATGTTCCACCGCAATTTGAAATAACTGACAGGGACCTTTTGGCATAATAAAAGGTATCATAATTGTACAGAGAATAGTAGCCCCAATCAGAATAGCGGACTGAACGGCATCAGTCCAAACAACCCCTTCAATACCACCTAACGTGGAATAGATCATTGTCAGAACACCAGTGGCTATAATAATCGTAATGGTATTCCAGCCGAGGAAGAAGTGGAGAGGCAATGCGAGAAGGAACATAACCGAGCCCATTCTGGCAATTTGTGTCAGTAGATAACACATCGTCGCATAAATACGACATGTAATACCGAATCGCTCCTCTAAATGACAATAGGTAGAAACCGTTCCATAATTGCGATAAAAGGGAACAAACCATTTACAGGCGATCCAGGCGGTGATCGGCAGAGTAAAACTGAGCGTATAGGAATTCCAGTTACCGGAAAACGCTTTTCCGGCATATCCGAGAAAACTGATACTGCTAATATAGGTACCGAAAATAGAGAGTCCGACAATCAGGGAAGGAATACGACCTCCCGCCGAGGTAAAATCTTCCGGATTACGACTGCGCCGGACAAACCAACTGCCAAATCCCACCGAGAGGAGTATGTAAACAATAATGATAATGATATCAATTAATGGTAAATTCATAAATTATACTCCGGAAATAGTTGTTTGAGGATATCGTCAATCTTTTTGCGCATTGGTACTGTTGGTCGGGTAAAAGGCTGGGCGGGCAGATCACTGCATATATCCAAAAGATGAAGCGCAATCTTCAGACCTCTAAATACAGGACCTCCATGTTGGACTACTTTATAGATTTCGCCCAATAACTCGATTTTTTGTTGGAGTTCGACTATCTTTTTGGCTTTTTTCTGTTTCGCCGCCTGATACATTGTCACAAACAGTTCCGGATAGAGATTGGCTCCGCCGCTAACACCCCCGTTCCCTCCACGTCGAATGGCATCGGCAAGATAGGCCTCCGGTCCAATTAAGATTCCGAAATCCGTCCGTTCCTTCGCTATTTGACAGACTTCCTGGAAAAAGTTTAGATCTCCGGAACTGTCTTTAACACCGATTATTTCTGGCGTATCTCGTGCGAATTTTATGGTATCCAATTCGAGCATGACCTTGGTATTCTCGGGCATATTATAGAGTACGACCGGACGATTGACTTTTCGAACCACTTTACGTATATATTGACGGATCTGATTACCATCCGCCGGATAATAATAGGGTGTCGTTAAAACATAGGCATCGATCGGATATTGGTCCATTTTTTGGGCGAATTGAATCGTCTCCGTATAGGAAGTATCAGAAATACCAACCAGAACAGGAATACGACCGGCAATAATCGACGTGGCTACTTTAACAAATTCTTCCCGAAGTGAATAACTCAAGGAAGGCGCTTCTCCTGTGGTTCCCAGCAGGAAACAGCCGTGAACTTTACCTTTTATCATTCGTTCCAGAAGTCGGGCCAGGCCCGGTTCGTCTAATTTGTCCTGTTCTAAAAGCGGTGTTATCACCGGTACTATAATTCCTTCCAATTTATACATGTTTTCTCCTGCTTCTTTATTGCTTTTCCATTCGTTTGGCCATAACGTGAACGTTTGGCCATAACGTGAGCGTTTCACCTGTTTTAGACGACTCTTTTCTCCATTTTAATGATATAACTCTATTTTAACAAGTTCCTGCCGATTATTTTTCTCAATTATCGAAATGACTCCTGGTGTATTTCCTATAATCGAAATAATTAACCGTAAAAAGATCTGTCATGGAAAAGGTCCCCCTTGGGAAACATGGGGAGCGATATAAAATTTAGAATAAAGGTAATGAATAAAGTTATTATAATACAGAATGGATGTTTTCAAGATGGAAATTTCCAAATTTTTAAGAAGGAGTGATTAATGAAAACATTTCCACTTTCACTGGAACAATTACAAGAATTAACGGCAGAATACCCAACTCCCTTTCATCTTTATGATGAATCGGCAATTCGAACCAATATAAAGCGTTTAAAAGAGGCTTTTTCAGGGATCCCCGGCTTTAAAGAATATTATGCGGTTAAAGCCTGTCCCAATCCCTTTATCATGAAGATTTTGAAGCAGGAAGGGTTGGGAATGGACTGTAGTTCACTTCCGGAACTATTACTGTCAGAATCGGTCAGAGTGGTTGGAGAAAACATTATGTTTACTTCGAATGACACGCCCGCCGATGAATTTGTAAAGGCAAAAGCATTAGGGGCCATTATTAATCTGGATGATATAACCCATATTGATTATCTGATAGAGACGGCGGGATTACCGGACTTGATTTGTCTTCGATATAATCCGGGACCTCTCAAGAAAGGGAATGCCATCATTGGCGAGCCGGAAAAAGCGAAGTATGGTTTTACCCGGGAACAGTTATTTCAAGGGTATGAAATACTGAAAAAGAAGGGGATACGTCGTTTCGGACTTCATACGATGGTGGCATCAAACGAGTTGAATTATAAATATTTTATAGAAACGGCAGTTTTACTCTTTCAATTGGCGGTTGAGATTAAAGAAAAAAGTGATATCTCCCTTGAATTTGTCAATATAGGTGGAGGTATTGGAATTCCCTATAAACCGGAACAGTCGTCCGTTGATTTAGAGAAGATCGGATCCGGAATTCGGGAAGCCTATCAAACGATTCTTCGTCCCGCCGGTTTATCGGAATTACATTTAAAAATGGAATGTGGTCGTATGATAACCGGTCCCTATGGCTGGTTGGTTAGTCGAGTCCGTCACGTAAAGAAGACCTATCGTAATTATGCCGGTTTGGACGCTTGTATGGCCAATCTAATGCGTCCGGCACTTTACAATGCCTATCATCATATTACAATTCCAGGAAAAGAAATGGAAAAACAGCGGATTCTGTATGATGTTACCGGTTCACTATGTGAAAATAACGACAAATTTGCCATTGATCGTGAACTGCCGGAATTGGAACCGAATGATTTTGTAGTCATTCATGATACAGGTGCCCATGGTCATGCCATGGGATTTCAATATAATGGTAAACTTCGTTCGGCGGAACTCCTGTTACGAACAGACGGCTCCATTCATCTGATACGTCGGGCGGAAACCCCAAATGATTATTTCATAACACTCGATTTTAACGAACTCAAAAAATTTAAGCCGTAAATATTCGGTATGGGACGGGAGGGGTATTCGGTCCCCTTCCCTGCCACAAACCGCAGTTTCTTCTGTTTGTTCACAACGGATGATGTATGATAGAACAGAACAATATCTTCATAATAGTTTTCTTCGTTACAGTTTATAGTCCTGTTCCGTTTTGACGGAATCCTGTAGCAATAGTGGAAATACTTGTCTGAAAAGAGAGACGGAAGAAATATTCATGTCATTGTCCTGTCACTCAAATAATATAATTTATCATCCGATGTAAACGTCAGGAATAAATTTACCGAGGAGACTGTTTTATGAGATGAAGTTGAATAAACGTTATCCAAAATGTTGGGGGGGCTTTTATCCAGTTCAAAAATAGAGTAAAGTAATAGATAGAGTAATGTCGTAGAGTAATGTCGCGAACCAATTAAGGAACCTTAAATATACTCAAGGCCGTTTTAAATTTCTTTTTTCAAACAGGCGAACCCCTGTTTTGGAGGATGAGACGAGACGTTGATGTTCTCCGGAAAGACAGTATTGTAACGTCCTGTAGTATAACAGGTTACCGAATCGCAGTTTGAAATACGTTAACCGATAACCACAGATAAAGGGCTTTTTCATGTACAGACAATTGAGTTGGATGACAATGGTTTTCTGTTTTTTGTGTACGTCATTTATTTTTAGCGAGGAGGCGAAGACAAACGATATCCTTGAAATAGGCATAGGTGCCCGAGATATAACGCCACCGGTTCCCTATCGAATGGCAGGCTATTTTAGTGAACGTCCATCAACCGGAACTTCGGATGCGTTATTAGCCAAGGCAATGGTTCTTCGACAGGGAAAAGCAGTTTGTGTCTTTATTATTTGTGATATAATAACGATCAGTAGCGAGCAGACGGATTCCATTCGCAAACAGATAAACGAAAAGACAGGAATTCCCCGCGATTCTATTATTATCAGTGCGACGCATTCGCATACAGGTCCTCTTTATCTGGAAGTACTTCGGAATTACCTTCATGAAAAAAGGATTAAAGAGACCGGAAAAGATGATCTGGAAATTCTTGATTATTCCCAACTATTGATTACTCAAGGTGTTGAGGCGGCAATGGAAGCCTTCACACATCTTCAGCCGGCACGTCTTTCAGTCGGAAAAGCGATTAATAATTCACTATCTTTTAATCGTCGATATCACATGACATCGGGGCCGGTCGTTTTTAATCCCGGCTTAAAAAACCCCAACATTGTCAAGGCGGCAGGTCCAATCGATCCGGAAATAAATATCGCCTTCTTTTCCAACGCGGAAACCGGAAAACCTATTTGCAGTTTTACCAATTTCGCACTTCATTTGGACACGACAGGCGGAACATTATACAGTGCAGACTACCCCTTTTATCTTTCCGAGTCATTAAAGAACCATTATGGTCATAATTTCTTCTCCCTTTTCGGGACAGGAACATGTGGTGACATCAACCATTTCGATGCCATTGGTGGGGCAACACCATTAAAGGCGAATGTTATCGGTGCGAAACTGGGAGAAACAATATTGGCAGCCTTGTCAAAAGATATGAAGGAGACCCAACCGGTTCTCGGTATCCAGGAAAAAATCGTGAAATGGCCGCGTCAGCAGTACAGTATGGAGGAAACAGCCAAGGCGGAGAGTAAACTTTCGGAAGTATTTGAACAGCAGGGCAATTTCCTTGAACGTGTCAAAAATTATAAAGTCTATCAACTCTCCAAGAGAGAAAAGGAGTTCGATTTGGATATTCAGGCGGTACGTCTTTCTGACGATTTTGCCATTATAACCCTGCCGGGCGAAATTTTCGTTGATCTCGGACTGGCGATAAAGAAGGCGTCACCATTCAAACATACCATGGTTATTGAACTATCGCAGACCTCGGTATCCTATGTCCCGACAAAAAAAGCGTTTATCGAGGGCAGTTACGAGACTGTCAATAGTTTTCTCGCGCCGGGGGGTGGTGAAAAAATGGTAGAAACCGCGTTGGAATTATTAAATCAACTCAAGAAGAAATAACAGGAAAAATGGCATATAGAACCAAATTATACAAATCGCTTCGATGTTCCGCATCTCGAACAAAAGAGTTTATTGACATTGCCGCTAAATATGGTTATTCCGGTGTGGAAATATCCGGAGTACGAGACATAACCAACGATCAGGCACGTGAACTGCGTCATTATGCGGAAGATCATGGAGTCCGAATTCATTCGATCTCGTTTGGATGGACGAATCTCAATCAGCCGGAATCGGCGCAAAAGGATCTGGAAGCTATTCGTCGTGGACTTCAAATGGCACGATTCTGCGGCGCGGACGCCATTCTGTTGGTTCCATGTAAAATAGACGATATTGGAGTACTGCCCGCCTCTAAATTCAAGATTGATTTTGATACGAAGACATGTCTGGTCCGCCGTGTTGTCGAGGGCGATAATACACCCTATCGTCAATACATTGAAAAACAGAACGAGGCAACGAATCGTTGCCGTTCCCTTCTGGAAGAAGTTATTCCTTCGGCTGCCGAAGAAGGAGTCTTTATTGCCCTGGAAAATGTATGGAGTAATTTATGGGTTGTCCCTCCGTTAATGGCCGCCTTTGTCAACTCGTTCCGGAACCGTTGGATTAAAGCCTATTTAGATCTTGGTAATAATATCAAATATGCCCCTGTTGAGGATTGGATTCGGGCTTTCGGTAAAGCGGAAATTGCAAAAATTCATATTAAAGATTTCATCTGTAACGCTCCCGGTACAACAAAAGAAGCAGGCGGAAAATTTGTTCCTATAGGACAGGGCGATATAAACTGGGTTTCCGTTCGAAACGTACTTGAAGAAATCGGTTATAATGGCTGGATTACCTTGGAAGACGTTAATCATTTTACTCCGGAAGAACATTCCAAAATTCTGGACCAATTTTTTGCGGGTAACTTGAAAAAAGAGAAAGATAAATGATCTTAACTGGAAAAAGAGTAACTGTTCCCAATAAAAAATTTCCTGTTGTTCATAGGAGGTGTCGGATCTGGCCGGATCGGGAATAAAGAGGAATTACCAGCAGATAAACAGGTTCTGCTGGTGGGAGCAGTGCCTGTATTAAACGGAAATAGCGTTCCCGTATTTAAAAATTTGTAACCATTCACGAACGATTTTGGAATCAAGGATATCACGGATAAACACCGATAGTCTGTCGTAAAATACAATATTTTACAATAACAAACGAAACATTTTTATCTATCATAATAAATAATTTTATCACAAAAAAGTTTGTTTGACAAAAAACTATCCGTGAAAATTAGTATTATCCGTGGTTTCACTTTATATCCGTAAACGGTTACAAAATTTGTAGAAGTATCAATAAAAGATTTTCGAATTTAGATCCTTTTTTCGAAATAGAAGCGAAGAGGAGTAATCAGATGGTGTCACCGGATAAAAGGCATCATCTCGTTACAGGCGAGTTGGTCCAAAAAGTTGAAAAATCATTATTGAAGAAATAGATAAAAGCTTCAATTTTTATGGATATAATTACGAATATAATTATTGATACAATAATGGATATATTACAGAAACCCGGATCGAAGTAGTAAATATAAATGGTGAAACGTAATATAAATAGGGGAACGTAATATAAACGGTGAAACGTAATATACTGTACAACGTTATAAATTCGGCATTTCCCGGGAGCACGAACGTCTCGTCCGCATACGTCAAAACAGGCGTCTCGCCTGTTTTGAAAAATAGACTTTTATAACGACCTTGAGCATATATAAATATGGTAAACGTAGTGTAAATTATTTAAATTCAAGGAGCAAAACGGAAGATCCGGGAAGTGCCTTGATTTTCAACAGGCCATTGGACCAAGAGAGGGTTTCTTTTTTTTCATCACAGGAGGAATCAAGGCGTAATAAATCGGCCTTGCCTGATTTCGGAACACCGGCGAGATGAATTTCAATACCGTCCAGACTTTTTTTAAAGCCGGAAATCAAGAGGAATTTGCTGTTATTGGGACCGACGGCCCCTAAAAGGGAGATGGGACCATTACCATCGGTAGTTTTAACGCGGTCGGGAGCTTTTGTAATCAATTCACCGAACATTTTAAACGCGTAATATGTTTTAAAGGGAGTACCATAATCGTTGAAGAGTCCCCAATCGACTTCACCGACAAGACTGGCCGCATAATAGTTTCCCATTGTCAGAGGCGTATCCTGCCAACGAGTTAAAACTGCGGCACAAAAAGAGGCGGCAACGATTCCGTTCATGCCGTCAGGAGCGTTTCGCAGTTTTTGTCGCGATTCAGCGTTTCCTTCGCGCCCGTGTATTTCACCCCATTTTCCCGACGGAAAATAATGCCATTCGTTTAAATGTATTTCGGAAGACTTGAATCCATTATCGTCGAGAAGACGACGCATTTGAGTTGATGATTCCGTTATCGTTTTGATATCGTCTGTATAACAATGCCAGGATAGAAAATCAATTGGGGCATTTTGTTCCCGACATGTCGTAATTAATTGTGTCATTAAATTTTGATTATTACCAGCAAGAGCGGGTCCACCGATCTTCACCTCCGGGAATTCCTTTTTTAGACGTTTGGCAACATCGACGTAAAACTGGCAGAAGACAGAAAAATCATTATTATCCCACATATTTGGGACCACGTTTGGCTCGTTCCAGATCTCCCAATACTGAATGTTCCATTGATGACCGTTGGCCCAACCGTGATTGTAATGTCGGATAATTCCCGCGCATATTTCTGCAAATTGCGTGTGATCCTTCGGTTCTTTTGCGTAATAAAAATTCGGATGTGAATGTTCAATACTTGTTCCCAACCTGTATATAACCTTCGCACCGCCATCCAGAATTCGCTTGATATAATCGTCGGAAGGAGGAAAATAATAATTGTCCGGATTTTTTGCGTCTGCCTTAAAATTACCGAATATATGTTGATAGTCGATCAACCGCACTCCCGGATTATCCCAAGGAACATCGTGAAGACGTATTGTTGAAAAATGGCCCGCGATCATTAAATCTTGATGATCGTCGTATCGCGCGTTCGACATTCGCGCCCATAAATTGATTCCGTTTACCGGTTTGACCACCCCTATCTTCTGACTAAAATCAACACGGTACTCCTGTTCTGCCGCATGAACATACAAGGCCAAAATCATTACAAGTACACAGCCCATTAATAATTTTTTCATTTTTTCTCCTGTTGAATATTTTATACCTTGATCTCTTTTATCCACGAACAGATCTTTTCCTTGTACATTTGTTCGTAGTTCCTTGATATCACAAATAATGATATCACAAATAATGATATCACAAATAATGATATCACAAATAATGATATCGCAAACAATGATATCACAAATAATGATATCGCAAACAATGATATCACAAATAATGATATCGCAAACAATGATATCGCAAACAATGATATCGCAAACAATGATATCGCAAACAATGATATCG
>CAYUAP010000072.1:24273-26705 GCA_964442735.1 uncultured Planctomycetaceae bacterium
CAAACAATGATATCACAAACAATTCAATTGACTTGTGTTTGAAGTTCCATAATAAAGTTATTCCACCTTTCATCTTTATATAGAAAAGACAAGATATAAAGATAGAGCGGTCCTCTGGTTGTATACGAGGACGACTTGATATAATCAAGATATTCGCCGATCTTTACGTAGGTATCGTTTCGAATGGCACTTTTACAGGTTAATGAAAGATAGGTCCCTGCGGGCTTGATCCATAAATGTTCCTCTTCCGTTCGATTCCTTCGTTTACGAAAACAGTATGATTCATGAAACCAGCCTTGTTCCAGAGTTTCTTTTAGAAAAATGACACCAGGAAGATAACGTTCCGCGTCGTTTAGTTGTTCACTTTCTTCCTCGACCCGCATGATACATTCTCTCATTTGCCGGTTTAATTCTTCCTTGTCTGGGGCCTTGTCCCTTGAAAGCTGGTACGCCTGAACGATTAGATATTCCTCCGGACATTCAACGAGACGCGGACAATCCAGTTCCGTATGAATGACTTTATCAATTGTTTTCATGGCATCATTGATTCCCTGCTGTGCACGGATAATACGTTGCAATTCGAGATCAAGATCATTTTTCTTTTTGGCCAAAAAATCATAATTATTCGATAAATTATTGTTTTTTAAAAACATTTTTATTTCAAGGAGTGAACATCCTGCTCTTTTTAAGGTAGTGATAACGATATAAATGTAGAATAGACTAAATGAATAATATCGGCGGCCATTCGGCTTGACCAGAGTCGGCTTGAGAATACCTATTTCTTCATAATGATAAAGAGTCTCGTAGGTGGTCCCGCAGAGTTCGAGAAAGGCGCCGCTAGGAAGAAGTCCCTCGTAGTTCTTTAACATTTTTAAAAATTTCCTTTAAATTTGTAAATTTTTCTAATTTTGGTGTTACCCCTAAAAACGATTTCTATTTTAACAACGTTTTGATTTGGTGTCAAGACGATATAAAAGAGAGGAAATTTGTTATGAACAAAACAAGATGTTTTATTTTTATATTGGTATGGATTCTTTGGTTTTCAGACAGGAATGTATTTTCGCGAGAAACTCTTTTTGATGCCTGGAATATTGCGGTATCGACAAGTCGTCATGTCCAGGCGGAAAACAGTACGATTCAATCGGAGCGATATCAGGGAGAAGCTATTTCGGCGGAGCGAGTTCCGCGAATTATAGGTGAATCATCCTATACCATGACAAGTGAACACCTTTACGCCAATATCGATACGACACCATTAGTTGGTAAATCGTCGTCGATGGCAATATCCGTATTGGACAAGGATTTTACGACTTCATCAATTAATGTTACAGTTCCTCTATATCTTGGTGGTAAAATATCGGCGATGGAAAATGCGCAAAACAATATAGTACAGGCGGCAACACATCAACGAACATCGGTAATATCACAACTTCGTCTTAAGGTGACACAAGCCTATTTTGGTGTTCTTCGAATGGAAAAGATAGTACAGGTTGCCGAAGCGACCAAAAAATCGTTGGATAATCGATTGAAAGATACTAAAGATCTTATGGAGCAAGGTGTTATGACTCAAACGGCATTTTTATCTGTAAAAGTAGCACAAGCGAACGCCGTGCAAATGGTCTGTGAAACGGATTTTGGACTTCGAACAGCCCGTAGTACCTATAATCGGTTGTTATGGCGTGCCATGGATGCGGAAGTCAATCTGGAAGAAATGGAACTTCCGGAAGCGACAATGGATCTTGCTGTTCTGACCGATCTTGCCTTGAGACAACGTTCGGAACTTGCACGGCTTGATTCCACCTCCCGAGCGTTAATGGCGAAATCGTCTGGAATAGGGGCGGATCGGGCTCCACAGGTAGCTGCGGCTGTTTCCTATGGTTATTTACAGAATGAAACGCTTTCTACCAATGATATAACGCAGGGAACGGTAGGAATGACCTGGATGCCTTTCGACGGAATCAGTCGGGCGAAAGAACAGGCGGTTCAGGAAGAATCAATCGCCGTCCGGAAAATGAGGGACGAACTCGCAAATGGTATACAACTTCAGGTACAAAAGTCATGGAATGATGAACAGTCGGCTCGGCATAAAATCAATGTTGCACAGGAAGCTGTTGTACAAGCCGATGAAAATCTGAAACTGGTAACGGAACAATACAGGGAAGGAGTAATAACCTATACCGAAGTCCTTGATGCGCAGTCTCTCTGGACGCAATCGTATACCAATCTTTACAACGTTTATTACAATGCGTTAATGGCCCATTATACGTTGGAATTCGTTGTTGGAAACCTTTGACAAGTATGATATAAAGGCACAAAGTCACCGTCAATTGGTAATTTAAATGGTAACCGTTCACGGATATAAAGTGAAACCACAGACAACACTGATTTTCACGGATAGTTTTTGGCAAACAAACTTTTTTATGATAAAATTA
>CAYUAP010000073.1:0-26114 GCA_964442735.1 uncultured Planctomycetaceae bacterium
ACCAGCCGATACAAAACCTGCTGATGCAAAACCTGCTGATAAAAAACCTGCTGATGCAAAACCAGCCGATACAAAACCAGCCGATACAAAACCTGCCGATACAAAACCTGCTGATGCAAAACCTGCTGATACAAAACCTGCTGATGCAAAACCAGCCGATAAAAAACCTGCGGAGAAAAAATAATTCTTGTAAACCAATACAAAAAACCGGAATGATGTTATTATTTTTTAAAGCTATCCTCCACAAGACGGTCAAAATGTTACGAATAATATATCCCGACCAAAACAGTGGAGGGGGGTTAAAAGGCAATATCTATAATAATAAAACAGAAATCACAAACGTTTATAAATACCAAAATCATTCCATTCTGGAGTATAAAATAGATGGTAACCTTTTACGGAACTAATTTTAAAGGAGTAACATTCATTCTGAACGAGTGGTAGACAACACTTTCATTTAGGAGTTCATTCAGGGGAATAAAACAGACGAGACGCCTGTTTTCCCGGCATTGCGGACGAGACGTCCGCGTTCCAGTCAACTCCAGTTTTTAAGTATTACGAACCTCTGGATTAAACAGATATTTTTTTCCAGGGGTGGTATTCAGTTTAAAAGATCGAGAGGGATACCGATATCGGCCAATTCCAATTGTCCGATATAGGGTTGGGCCGTTTCCTGAAGTAAACCTTTTTTATAGGCGGCCAGGGTACAGGTCACAGTAGCGCGAACCGCTTCGGTTTCTATTTGACCGGTATCGCCATCAAGACCACTAGGAATGTCAACGGCAAAAACAGGTTTTTTAGCCCGATTGATTTCACGAACAAACAGATCATAGGGGGGACGAAGAGGACCACAGGCTCCGGTCCCCAAAAGAGCGTCCACAATCCAATCGGCACTGGTCAGAGCCTTCTGAAGACGTGTTTCCGATTCCGTGGTATTGTCAAAAGACCAACAGTTTTCCGGCTCTCTGATAATATTTTGGAGGATTCTCAAATTGGTCAGAGCGTCTCCGTTGTATTTATTTGGGTCGGAGGTGGTTATCACTTCGACCGGATAGCCAAAAATCCGGAGGCGTCGTGCCATAACGAATCCATCTCCGCCATTATTGCCTCTACCACAGCAGATCACGAGTTGGGGCTTTTGTTCCCGATGGGGAAGAATATTACAATGATATTCAAGATACTCGAACAGGTTATGGCCCGCGTTCTCCATTAAAATTAAAGAAGAAATACCATATTTTTCCACGGCATTTCTATCAAATTGACGCATTTCCTGGCAGGAAAAGACCGGTACTATTCTATTGTTCTTTGTCATGACAAAATATTCCCTTTCACTATAATTTTCGAATTTTACACTTAAAAAGTGTACCACAATAAAATACTATTTGCAAGTGAATAAAAAAACGGTATAATTTTCCGTATTAAAGGGAGGGGTTCAGTATCCAGGGTGTTCCAAAAACCCCATGGAAATACAGTGAACATGCTGGAAATACAGTGAACATGTCGGTATCGCCAGTCTTTTACGGGTCTTCAATAAATAGGAAGAATGTAAAAATCGGGTTTTAAGAATTGACCTTTAAGTAATATGGGAAGAAAATAAAGATTATATCGGAAAATAATAAAAGTAATGTCAAAAATAATAGCGATAGATATTGGCGGTTCCAAAATAATGACGGCATTAGTGGAAATTACAAAGGGACCGGAGGGATTGGAAGGCGAATTAACGGGAATTGTAAAGGAGCCGTTATATATTCATTCGCGTCCGGAAGATATAATGTTGGCAATAGAGCGAATGATTCAACGTACATTTCAGGAGACGCAAGCGAACTGGTCGGAGATTGAGCGCATTGGAGTTACGATACCAGGAATAGCGGATGCGGAGCACGGATATTGGATTTACGCTCCCTTTTCAGGAATTCGGGATTTTCCTATTGCCGATCAACTCAAGGAGTATTATCATCATCCCGTATTTGCGGATAACGACGTCAATGCTTGTGCCTGGGCGGAAAAAGTATTTGGAGTCTGTCGTGACATTAACGATTTTCTGTGGATAACGATCAGTAACGGAATTGGCGGGGGTCTGGTTTTAAACGGGGAGGTTTATGCGGGAGCCTTCGGGCGTGCGGCGGAGTTTGGACATTTATGTATTGTGGAAGATGGTCATCTCTGTGGCTGTGGTAATCGTGGTTGTATGGAGGCGGAAGCGGCCGGACCGGGAATAGCACGACGATTTAAGGAAGGATTAACCCTAAATCGGGAGGCGGCCCTCCTCTGGAGAGGTCGGGAAATTACGGCGGAGAGTATTGCAAGATCGGCGCGTGGCGGAGATCCACTAGCGATACAGGTCTATGAAACAACGGGACACTATCTCGGACGGGCCGCAGCCTGGGCCGCTAATTTAATCAATCCGGCGAAAATTGTCTTTGGTGGTGGGGTTTCCGGCTCCTTTGATCTCTTTTATCCCTCAATGATCGCGACATTTGAAAAACAGGCGTTTCAAGGCCGTGAAAATCGTATTGTCCTGGTGAAAACCGGATTGGGGTACGAAGCCGGACTTTATGCGGCGGCAGCCTTAACCGTCAATAATAATCACAATAATAACAACAAATAACGAACCTTTAACCAATTAACCCTGTGAATATAAATTTATTATGTATCCAGATCCTCTATTAACACTATTGATTGCTCTTTTGATAGTCATTTCATTGATTGTCCTATTGAGAGTCCATCCATTTCTGGCGCTTTTAGTTGCCGCTTTTTTTGTTAGTTTTTGTTCTCCGTGTTCGGTGGATGGCAATACCTTTCTTCAAGCCAAAATAACTCGTGTGGCAGTAGCATTTGGTACCATGACCGGAAAAATTGGAATTCTAATTGCGATGGGAACGATCATCGGTTCTTGTATGACAGAAAGTCGGGCGGCAGACCGTATTATTCAAGTGATCTGTCGCATTGCCGGACAGAAACGACTACCACTTGCTTTTTTAGGCGGCGGTTATATTCTATCGATTCCTGTCTTTTACGATGCGACATTTTATTTACTTTTGCCACTTGCGAAGTCGGTTTATCGTCATACACGGCAGAATTATCTTCTTTATCTTCTCTGTATCGGTTTTGGAGCGACCATGTCGCACACGTTGGTACCACCGACGCCAGGTCCTCTGGTTGTAGCCGGAGAATTAAATGTTCCATTGGGAACAATGATTCTTCTCGGACTCCTAACCGGTATTTGTATGATACCTTTTGTTCTGGCAATTGTCTATTTTATCAACTGGTACATGCCCAATCCACAGCTTCAGACTTCTGAATTTGATCAGAATGACAAAACGGAATCTGAATCGTTTGACGATTTTATTTCGGGGAATCAGGAGTTGAACGCGAAAACGAGGCTTCCTTCGTTTTCGGCCGCGATAGCCCCTATAATTCTTCCGGTGGTTCTCATAGCGTTGGGAACGGTTTTATTTGCACTGGAGAAGCAAGGGTTATTTCATTGGCCGGCCCGTTTACCGGCAATACGGGAGACGGTGGCACTTCTCGGGGTTCCGGAAGTTGCGTTAATGTTATCGGCATTGGTTTCCATTTTTCTTCTATTCCGATATAGAAGGACCACCTTGGACGAAATGGAGAAGATACTTGGTACGGCCTTGGAGAGTGCTGGAATCATAATCATGATAACGGCGGCGGGAGGAGCGTTTGGCGCTATGTTACGTGAATCGGGAGTCGGAGCCCGAATCCAGGAGATGGCCGGGTCGAGTGGTTCCCTGCCCGGAACCTTGCTCCTTTTCCTTGCCTTCGGAGTGGCCGCCATGATTAAAACGGCCCAAGGGTCCAGTACAACAGCCATGATGACCGTTGCCGGTATTTTTTCCGCGATGAAATTGGGATCGGAACAGCTCGGTTTTAATCCGGCCTATCTGGCAATCTCTATTGGCCTTGGTGCCTGTGTTACCGGTTGGATGAACGATAGCGGATTTTGTATTTTTTCCCGTATGACCGGTATTCGGGAAACGGATGCTCTAAAAACATGGACGGTTGGCCTTGTACTCCTGGGGGTTTCCGGTTTGATTGTCGTTACGATCCTTAGTTGGCTACTGCCTTTGGCAACAGCCTGATAACAGACTACTCGTTAAGACAGGAGTTAATAAATCAATTTGAGACGGTTGAACAGGGAATAACTACACTTCGGTAGCCCCCATTTTTAAGACAAGCATAAACGATTAGAATTATCAGAAAATTTCCAGAAATTTGAAAAACAACACAAATATAGAAATTGATGTATAATATCAATGTTCGATGAAGTAGAACAGCACTTTTGGGGCGCAACCCGTCAGGGAATAATCGAACCTGACGAAGTATACTCAAGGTCGTTATAAAAGTCAATTTTCCCAAACAGGCGAGACGCCTGTTTGGGAGTATGCGGACGAGACGTTCGCGCTCCCAGGAAATGCCGAAATTATAACGTCCTAAAGTATAAAGTAAATTGTATTCCATGTATTCATGGATTTTACGGAAGTGTTTTGTAATACATGAAACATTCATCATGTAATACGTTATAGCTTAAAAAAGTTTTTATTGTCCAATTATCAGTGTCCACACTTCACAAAGCCCTAATTACCGACCGGGACCGACTGAAGCCATTCCGTATGTTCCCGAACGCCTTCGGCCTCCCGAATTGGCCATGTTATACGAGCATTATCTTGATATGGTCCGATTTTATCAAATGGAATCTTCTGGAATCCGAGTTTGAATGCTGGAGATTCCTGTTTGAGTCGGAAGTCGCCATTTTTGGGATCGAGAAACATGGGATCAGCAACAACAGAATGTCTATCGGCGCCATCAGTCTGCCAGGCCTCCCATTCCTCAAGCATTTTGGCCTCGTGGAGCGCCAGAGAACTTAATTCGACATAGCCTGTTTTTGACATATATTGGAATTGAACGGTGACTTTATCAATGCGTTCATCGTAATCTTTTTCTCCGGGCGCAGGCGCATGAAACGATAGTTTGAATTCTTCCAGTCTGTTCGGTTGAGGACGGAAGTTATTATCTCCGAAGACCAGCCACAAGCCTTTATTTTCACAAACGATCCGTACCAGCAAGGGAGAACCATCGTTATTTTCCGTTTTCATTTTAAAGGAGAAAACATAGTCTTTACCGGGAGTCAGTGTAAAGGGTTCCGAACGAATCGTGGCGTTTTTTATATATTTTTGTTTGTCATTGAACACAGCTTTATATCGAATACCACTATTGCCGTTTTGATCAATAAAGATATTCGATTCCATTTCCGGAATCGTTTTATGGAACCAGTACCATCCTTTTGCCGCCGTTTGATTGTCATTTTTTTTGAGTGTCTCCTTGTCCGCCCCGGTGAACTTCGCGTTGGGAATTAAGGAGGTTAATTCTTTTCCAATATTATGAAAACTACGTCGTCCGGTATGAATCGGTTCTCCACCAGCCCAAACAAGATTGTAATCAAATGTATTATATTGAAGATTGACATTGGTAATAGTTGCGTACATGGATTGAGGCTGTTCCGGATAATAGAAGATGTTTTTTTCGATTTTATTACCGGTCATAATATTACCATCGGGTAGAAACGGATTCGCGGGCGATTGCGGAAATCCGCGCATTTTCGACCATTCGGGATTGGCCGCCATCTTTTGATATCGCGGCAGATACATCTTTTGACGTGATGTCATAAAGATTCCAGTGGGGGAATCGTTCCAGCCTTGAAGTGAAATCTGACGCGAATTCCCTTTTGATCCGGCATTGTTGATAAATATATTATTGTAGATATTATTCCAGCGCGCATTATGAAGGTGCATGGCTCCATATTGACTCCGCTCGACAATATTACCATAGACATTAAAACCACAGCCAGCTTCGTCGAGATAGATTCCCCAGGCGAAAACGAAAAATTGACCGTGATTATTAAACCCAATACTATCCGTAACATGATTGAATCGAATATCGGTCCAACCTCCCGTCCAGCCTCCACCATATGTTAAACCGGTATCTTCCATTTCCAAATTACAATGGCGAATACGATTATATTCCAACGTATGAAGAACTCCACCATGAAAAATACCACAACGGGGCGTATCATGAATCAGATTGTGCGATACCGTTATTCCCGCTCCCCCCATCATAATCCCTAATCCATGACGATTAAACTGTCCGACATGATGAATGTAACAGTTATCGACTTTATGTTCCGCCTTAATCATTTGTACCTCGTCTCCGCCATGACATTCGACCCCATGACCACCAATATTCCAAATATCACAGCCCTTAACAGCACAATGGGAACCTCCATGAATAGAAATGCCCGCTCCATTAAAATAACCGAGATCATGAATCTGGGATTTTTCAAGCTGGCAGTATTCACAATTATTGAAACGAATTGAACTGTTTTCGGAACAACTCAATTCCAAGCCTCGAACGATAATGTATCGCGATTCATTGAAGTTGAGAATAGTATCAACAGTCGGAATACTGACAAGGTGTTTCGTTATCTCTTTTGTGGTTATCTCTTTTGGGGGAATATAATAGAGTTTTTTATTTTCGACATCCTGATACCATTCACCAGGAGCGTCCAGTTCCTCTTTCATTCCGAAAATGGCGAAACGATCTTCCGGACGCGCAGCATACTGCATCTTTTGACTCAAGGTTATTGTTCCGGTATTGGAATCGTATTCTTTTATTTTTTCAATTCGATTCCACCAATTATATCGCGGAAAAATACAGACTTCACCGTCATTAGGTCGAGACCATTTTTTCCGATCCTTTTGACGCAGAATGACTTTATCGCACTCTTCTCCTTCGATATCTTTATACATGGGAGGCCGAATACCATCGACATAGGCCCAACCTCCGGAATAGGGAAGAGTCGGATTCCAATTGGGATACCGAGCCCAAATCTGACGTTTTCCATCAAGGAAGAGTTGATGAAATTTTTTTTCAATTCCATAAAAAGCGAGGTCGGCCATCAGAACGTCATTACGTCCATTAAACACGGTTTGCTTCCAATTATCGATAACAATTCCACCAATCAAATGTGGATGGGTATTCGGGTTCTTCGGATCGATACAGGCTTTTATGGTTAACGGCGATTCTGGTGTTCCGGAATCTTCCCTGGTAAATTGAATGGTGTTTCGAATTCGATAAATACCCGGATGGAGAATAATATCAATTTTTACCCCAATATTGTCCTTCCGAAGGGAACGTGCTGCATCCCGAGCCTTCTCCAATGAATCGAATGGGGCTTGTAACGTCCCAACTCCATTATCGGACGCCGTTGGAGATACATGTAACTCAACACCAAAAATTCCCACCTGAAAAAAGGGAAACAAAAAAAATGTCAATAATAGATATTTCTGAAATCTTTTACAGGTCATATCGATACTCCTTTATAATGTTTGTTATATATTGTGATTGTTATGTTCATTTCAGACAGTATATGTACTGTTATTTATTTCTGTGCGATAAATATTGTTGTGATCTCTTCAAAATTCTTGTTTTTAGGAAACAAAATTCTTGTTTATAGGAGGATAAAGACAGGACACCTCTATTCCCCCAATGACCAGGAACGCCCTGATTGGAACGTTATCCCTAAAATAATAAATCTGTAAATTTTGGAACATGGGTTTCTGAACCCTTGATTCTAACAAAATATTTAAACGCTTGCAATATCAACGCGTGTAATATCAACGCGTGTAATAATAACGCGTGTAATATTAATAGAGAATCCCCAATAAAAGCGAGAAAGATAATCAGGAGAGGATATTAAATCGTTAAACGCTCTTTAATCGGAAAATTTTCTACATTTTAACAAAATTTTTTAATCATCAAGCTCTATAGAACCGATACAATGATTAAGGTGATTTTCCGATCTTGTTTTGAGATTGGTAAATCGAGGTTCAAATAAAGAGTAAAAACGTCACTCTGATTTTTCTACGGGCTTTGTCAGGGCCCTCCAAGTTAAAGGAAAAGTGGAAGAATCAGTAACGGGAAAATAGAACGCCGGTACTGTATTAGTCAAGGAAGACGCCATGAAAAGAAAATCCAGTCGTAAAATTAAGAGCAGGATAGCAACGATGCTTCTTGCGGGTATGGTCCTTTCCGGAACAGTTCTTTCGGGAACGGTTCTTTTTGGACAGACCTATCCTGACCGAACCGCCAATAACGAGAACATCGATATTTCTGCGGGAGGAACATTTCCGGGAACAATTTATCCGGTCGATCGATACTATGGATTGATCGGAGCCAATGGATCCACAACCGTAACACCTTCGGGCAATATAGCCGCAACAGAAGGTTCCTATCTGGTGGTTGGTAAATTGGATACCGGGAAGATAAATTCGGAAGTGGTAACCGATGCGGTTACTATGACCATTAACTCTTCCAGTCAGCTTCAGATTGGGAATTCATCGGACACCTATACCAGTACACTTGCTGTAATTGGAACAGATACAACAGCTTCTGTTCTCAAGGTTGAAACGGAGGATGGACTAGCACTTTTGCAAAACGGCGCCTTCCAGGTTGGTTCCAGTTCCGGTTCCGGTTTGGGTCAGGCGGAACTTAACCAGTTGATAGCAAATTCAGGTTCCTATATTTTCGTTACGGCGACAGGAGAATTACTCGTTACCGGAGGCGGACAAGGGATTAACAGTAATTCTGAATCCTTTAAGAACTATGGAAAAGTAACGGTCAATAATGGAACTGGAAGTGGTGATTATGCCTATTTCGCCAACTATACTGATGATTCCAACGCCGAACTCATCGTGGATAATAAAGTGATTATCGAATCAACAACGACCACGATTAGTGGCAAACTGCAGGCGAATGAATTTCAGTCCTATGCAGGCAGTGCTTCCAGTGCGAGTGTGACGTTGGGAAGTACTTCGGCGGTCGATATTACAAAATCATTAACGATTGGGGCATTTGAAACCAGTAGTGGGGCCGGAGATGGAAAAGATGGTACTTTAACGATAAATGGTAGTAATACCTTGACGGATTCCAATGTCAATGTCGGTGGAATCCAGGTAATAGGATCGGCTTCGGGAGGAACCCTGTCTCTTGGATCCTATGCGTTTACGCGGATAAATGGTTTAGACGCAAAATATAACGAAAATGGATTGACTGCCTCCGATGGTCTCTATGATATCTGGCTGGATGGTGCTTTTACAATCAGTGCCAATGCCGATTTAGTCTTTACAAGTTTGGAAGAAGATGTAATAACGACAAGCGGTCTGCGATTTGGAGGAACGAAAAGTAGTACCTCCTCTCTGGCTGGTGGTATTTACGCCGATAATTTTTACCTGTCCGGTAGTGGTATTGCTCCGGAAACCGAAGGTGATACCGTTACAGAATTGAGTATTTCCGGAACATTGGGAATTAACGAAACACTCTATATCAATAATAGAAGTGTCGATGATACTACCGTTTATGATTTGGATATTGTCAATACAGGTTTAGGTAACAGTCATATCAATGAATTGGTTTTTGAAACAGATCACATCAACTTTAACAATGGTGATGGAACCACGGCAAGTGTCTTGTTTTCTGTCGGAACGTTTAATATGACCCAGGGTACATTTGTAACAACTGCCAACGCAACGTCCGTTTTTGAAAATTTGACCTTGAATTCCGCCGATTCCGCAACGGTACTGATGACGATAAAGGCCGGTTCCACCAGCGGTAGTACAACGACCAGTAATGGTATATTAAAGGCGGATTTGGTGAATATCGATAAAGGTACGATCAATGCGGCTGGTACCATGACCCGTTATAGTACGCAGTCGAATGCGGTTTGGAACCTCAATAATGAAGGTATCATCAATTTAACCGGTGCCAGTATCATGTCCAATATGGAACTGAACATAAACGAAGGAGGTAAAATAACCGATACGGCAGGAACGAATACCATAACCTTCCGCGACGCGACGATCAATAATAATTCGACATTGACGGGAACGGACTCCGCCATTACAGTAAATACATTGGCCCTGGCCGGAACGTCTGTCTGGAATAATGGAGGATATATTGGCGCCAATTTGATGCAGTTATCAGACACGTCCTCAATTTATTCGAAGTCGGGAGAAACCTTAACATTAAAGGAAAACGCAACGTTTACCGTTAATTCAGGGGCTTCGTTAAACATTGATTTCGACAAGGACAATAATAACAGTACCGTTTTAGACTTTACCAATAACAACGGAACGGTCAATCTTGCGTCAGGAAGTAAAATAACGGCGGCCAATGTTGATGATCTCGAAGTGGGAACCTATACGCGAACCATTGTCGATAATAATGAAACAGCAAATACCTTTAAAAGTACCTACGATTCCAATCTCTTCTATACCATGGAAGGGAATGTCCTGACCAGTAATACCGGTTTGGAGGTTATATTGAATGTCCTTCATACCAATTATGCCGATTTTGCGTTGACGGCCAACGAAAAATCCGTAGCCAATTATATAGACAATTCCGTCAATAAAGACACGGCTAGCGAAAGTATCATGTCTGTTGTGAATAATATGAAGAATTATTCATCGGAAGCGGAAATTCGTAATGCGTTCAACGCAATGTCCGGAGTTCAAAGGGCCAATAGTTTGATGCTCGCCATGGATAGTCCCTGGCAGGCGGCCTATGACCAAATGAGATACACGCGCCACAAGGAATTGAGCGCAAACTTTGGCAGTAATGGAAGTAGCTATTATAACAGTTATCGGGGACAGGCTCCTGTTGTTGCAGGGAATAACGAGTATTATTACAATGATGATATGTCTGGATATGATATGGCAGGCAGTTCCTATAATGGTCGAACCATGGGCAGTCTCCTTTTAGGTCCAAAAGACCTGACGCGCCACAGTGCCTGGGGAAATGTCTTCCATACGAGTTTCGATGCCAATTCCGATGGTAACAGTGCCTACTACGGGATTTCCCAAACTGGTACGCGATTGGGATACGATTGGGTGAATAGTGGTAATACCATTGCCGGTATCACGTTTAGTTATTCGCAACCGTCTCTCTATTCCGACGATCAGAAAATCAACATGGACAATTACCATCTGGGACTCTATTGGGGGAATCAGAATCTTTATGGAACCGGAATTGATTTATATGTCGGATATGGAACCCAGCAATATACCAGTAAACGTATTATTTCCTTTACCGATTTTAACGATTACTATGAAACGGCCTGGGAAGGAGATTCTCTAGCGGCCAATGTCCGACTTTATCGCGAATATCAGATGGATATGTTTACTTTGATTCGTCCCTTAATTCAATTCGACATGCAGCAGGTATGGCAGGATGGTTACACCGAAGGCAACGGTACTTTTGCTCTAAATTGTAATAAAACCAGTTGGAATCGTTCTTTTGTTAGAGCCGGTTTTGAAGGTGAATTCAATGCGGAATTTTTCCAATTTACATCACGAGCGATTTATGGATATCAAGTGTCCGGAGATACGGCGCCGGAAATGGAAGCTTCGTTTGCCGGAGTGGCCGGAAGCAACAGCTTCTTGATTCAGGGCGTCGATCAAGGGAGTAGTTTCGGTGATGTTGGAGTGGGAGCACTTGGATATTTCGACTGTGCCAAACGTTGGATTATTACTGGAAATTATGACTTTACTTTTTCTGAAAATACTAAAGCTCATACAGGAGTGGTTAGTATGATGTATCACTTCTAAAAAAACTGACATTTTCCTGACATTCGGCATTTCAAGGTGCCGGAAATTGTACCGAGGGGACAGATCGTATCTGTCCCTTTTTTTATAAAGTGTTAGAAAATAAAGTGTTAGAAAATAAAATTAAAGGTTCAGTTCAGAAGGTGGAGGTTAATATAGACGAAACAGGCGATACATCTGTTTTGCGGAGGGCGGACGAGACGTCCGTGTTTTAGTTCTGTCAGTCAAAACTACAGATTTTATCACAGCATTCTGTGAACGTTAGGAATTTGAAGAAATATGCGGTAGTTCTGCCAAATTGGCAGTGATTGTTTGTACAAATATCATATCTACCATTTTAGAATACTAATATTTTTATATAATAATGTATCTATTATATATAACTCGTTGTGTGTCAATATGTTACGAATTGTATTTATAATTGGCACTTCTTTTGCATAACTAAAGAAGAGAATTAAAGTCCAGGGAAAAATGACAGGAAAAGAGATTTTTCCTTCATGTATGCTACTGGAAATGATAGAGTAATCAATATTTTAAAGTTACGGAGCAGATCCGTTATATTACTTGACATAGCAAGGAGTTCCAAAAAATGGCAAAGAAAAAGTCCGAAAGTGTTTCGGAAGCGAAATGTTCCTGTGGTATGAAACTTCAGCCTTTAGGTGATCGTGTAGTGATTCGTCGAGACGAATCGGAGGAGCGTACAGCGGGAGGTCTTTATCTTCCGGATTCTGCACAAAACAAACCGAGCCGGGGTATAGTCGTTAGTGTTGGCGATGGTCGTATTCTTTCCGATGGAACCAGAACGAAGTTTTCCGTGAAGGAAGGGGACCGAGTCTTCTTTTTATCGTATGCGGGCGAAGAGTTCAAATTTGGAGAAGACGAACTTCTTCTAATGCGTGAAGGGGATATATTGGCCGTAATCGGTTGATCGTAATGGGTCACTTTTTCTATCGGTTTCGGTACATCCATAGTGAACATTTATATATAAAGAATAAAATTAAGGGAGATTTAAGAATATGGCAAAGATGATTGCATTTAATCAAGAAGCACGAGAAGCGCTTCGTCGTGGTGTTTCTAAATTGGCACAGGCGGTAAAAGTTACACTTGGTCCACGAGGCCGTAATGTTATTATTCAAAAGAGTTATGGCACTCCGTTGGTAACCAAGGACGGCGTAACTGTTGCGAAGGAAATCGACCTGGAAGACACCTATGAAAATATGGGTGCCCGTATGGTTCGGGAAGCTGCTTCGAAAACAAGTGATAAAGTCGGAGACGGAACAACAACGGCGACTTTAATGGCCGAAGCGATTTTCAATGAAGGTCTGAAAGCTGTTGTGGCCGGAATCAATCCACTTCAGTTGAAGAATGGCATGGACAAAGCGGTCAATGATATTGTGGTTGAATTAAAGAAGATGTCCGTTCCGGTCAAGGGTCAGAAGGAAATTACCCAGGTTGGAACTATTTCTGCCAATAATGACGCGGAAATTGGTAAACTTCTAGCCGATGCCATGGAAAAGGTGGGGAAAGACGGCGTTATAACACTGGACGAAGGCAAGAGTCTTCAGACCGAAGTCGAGTGGGTTGAAGGAATGCAGTTTGACCGTGGTTATCTGTCTCCGTATTTTGTAACAGATCCGCAGAAGATGGAATGTGAAATGGACAATCCGTACATTCTACTTCACGAGAAGAAGATATCCAGTATTAAGGAACTGATACCGATATTGGAAGCAGTAGTCAATGCGGGACGTCCGATCTTGATTATTGCTGAAGATATTGATGGAGAAGCGTTAGCGACTCTGGTAATCAACCAGCTTCGAGGAACCATGAAGGTTTGTGCTGTTAAGGCGCCTGGTTATGGAGATCGACGCAAGGCCATGTTGGAGGATCTTGGAATTCTGACCGGGGGCGAAGTTATTTTCGAGAGTTTGGGGCGCAGTCTGGAATCACTTCAGTTAAAGGATTTGGGAACGGCGACACGGGTTGTTGTTACCAAGGATACGACAACCATCGTCGAAGGGGGCGGAAGCAAGGACGAAATCAAGGCGCGAATCGCTCAATTGCGTCATGAAATCGAGAATTCGACCAGTGATTATGACAAGGAAAAGATGGAGGAGCGTTTGGCGAAATTGTCTGGTGGAGTTGCCAAAATCTGTGTTGGTGCTGCAACGGAAGCCGAGATGAAGGAGAAAAAAGCGCGAGTTGATGACGCCTATCATGCGACGAAAGCGGCTGTAGAAGAAGGTATTCTGCCTGGTGGTGGTGTTGCTCTTCTCCGTGCTTCCGCCAAGATCAAACCGGATAATCTGTCCGAAGAGGAAAAAGTTGGATACGATATTATTCGTCGTGCCTGCCGTGCTCCTCTGACCCAAATTGCCCATAATGCCGGTAAAGATGGCGGTATTGTTACCGAAAAGGTTTGTGATGGAAAAGACGCGTTTGGTTATAATGCCTTGACCGACAAATACGAAGACCTCGTTGAAGCCGGTGTTATTGACCCGACCAAGGTTACTCGAACCGCATTACAGAACGCTGCCAGTGTCGCCTCCATGATGCTGACCAGTGACGCTCTTGTCGCCGAGATTCCGAAAGAGGAAAAAGCCGCACCGGCTATGCCACAGCCCGGTATGTATTGATAAACAGGCTGACTTTTAAATTTGGGGGAGCTTGAGAGCAAGTTCTCCCCGAGTTTTTTCTTCTTCCCATATTTGATTAAAACAACGGTAATTGAGAGTTTCGACTCTTAATTACCGTTGTTTTTTGATCGATACTCTATCGTTAGGGGATTGGAGTCTTTGTTAATATCTGTTATACTATATATTCCGGAATTATACGTCCGGGAAGAGGTTAGTTTCTTAAGAGCGGTATTTAACTCGGGTTTTTCAAAAGATATGAAACCGTTCTGTACTGATAATCATTATATCTATTGCAAATGAAAGAGAAAATCATGATTATGTATGAACCGTCGGTTATAGAACCGAAATGGCAGAAATATTGGGAAGAGAACAAAGTTTTTGCGGCGGCTCGGTTTCCGAAGGACGGCAAAAAAAAGTATATTCTTGACATGTTTCCCTATCCGAGTGGTAATGGTCTGCACGTAGGGCATCCGGAAGGATACACAGCCACTGATATTATGAGCCGATATTATCGGATGAATGGTTTTTCGGTCATTCATCCGATGGGTTGGGACGCATTTGGTCTTCCTGCGGAGCAGCATGCGAAGAAGACGGGAATTCCTCCGCGAATTACGACGGAAAAAAATATCGCAAATTTTCGACGTCAGTTGAAAATGCTTGGATTCAGTTACGATTGGGATCGTGAAGTTGCGACGACGGATGTTCATTATTTTCGATGGACCCAATATATATTTCTTCTTTTGTTTGATACCTGGTACGATGTGGACATGAAAAAAGGGCGTCCCATATCTGAATTACCGATACCGGAAGAGGTTAAGGAGGAAGGGGCGTATGCGGTTCGGCAATATCAGGACGAGCATCGATTAGCCTATCTTTCGGAGGCCCCGGTCAATTGGTGTCCCGAACTGGGAACCGTTTTGGCCAACGAGGAGGTGATAGGGGGAGTCAGTGAACGAGGCGGATATCCGGTTGTTCGAATGCCACTGCGTCAGTGGATGCTTCGAATTACAGCCTATGCTGACCGTTTGACCGAAGATTTGGATGAACTTGATTGGTCGGAGAGTATAAAATTACTACAGCGTAACTGGATTGGTCGAAGTGTTGGAGCCGAAGTTGATTTCTACATAGGGAGCGAGGGTGAATTCGAAGCCTGGAAATTGGATCATCGGCAGTCCGGCTGGCTCCGCAAACCGGATGGTCGTACCCTTCGTGTTTTTACAACGCGTCCGGACACCCTGTTTGGAGCCACCTATATGGTTATTTCACCGGAGCATTCCCTTCGCGTACAATTGACGACTCCGGAACAAAAGGATGCCGTAGAGGCCTATTGTCAATCGGCGGCAAGTAAATCGGAACTGGAACGAACGGAGTTGGCCAAGGAGAAGACAGGAGTTTTTTCCGGATCCTATGCGATTAATCCCGTTAATGGAATTCCGATTCCAATTTGGATAGCGGATTACGTTCTGGCTTCCTATGGAACCGGCGCGATCATGGCGGTTCCTGCCCATGATACACGGGATTACGAATTTGCGCGACAGTTCCATTTACCGATTATTCAGGTTGTTGCGCCCAACGATTCGGATGTAAAAGTCGATATTCGAATCGAGCCGTTTATAGAAAAAGGAAAAGCGGTCAACAGTGGGGATTATGATGGTTTGGATACGGAAGATTTCAAGAAGAAGATAACGAATGTTTTAGTGGAGGCTGGGGTAGGGCGCCGTGCGGTCAATTATAAATTACGTGACTGGCTCTTTAGTCGGCAGCATTATTGGGGTGAACCATTTCCTATTCTGCGTGAACTGGACGAGAATGGTAATCCGAATGGAGTATTACGTGCGTTAACGCCAGCCGATCTGCCCGTCGATCTACCGACCGGAGTTCAATTCGAGATGGAGCATCATACTCCGGAGCCGCCACTGGAGAAGGCTCCGCGCGAGTGGCTCTATCCGGTTATTGACGGGAAAAAATACAAACGCGAAACAAATACCATGCCCCAATGGGCCGGTTCCTGTTGGTATTATTTGCGATATATTGATCCGAAAAATGATCAGTGTTTGGTCGATCCGGAACTGGAAAAGGCCTGGATGCCGGTTGATCTCTATGTTGGAGGGGCAGAACATGCAGTATTACATCTGCTTTATGCCCGTTTCTGGCATAAAGTCCTTTATGATCGCGGTCTTGTTACCATGTCGGAGCCGTTCCACAAACTGGTCAATCAGGGAATGATTTTGGGCGAGATGGAGTTTACCGGCTGGCAGACGGAAGATGGCCAGTGGACAACGTTAAAAGAAGTTGTAACTGAAGGAGCGAATAAAGGAATTCGCAGTACGGATGGAGCGGTCGTACATACTGTGAAACTTCAGATAACCGATCTTGTTAAAAAAGGCGAGGCGTTTGTTTTGGCGAGTGATCCGGCTATTCAGGTTGAGGCGAAATCCTATAAAATGTCTAAAAGTCGTGGTAACGTCATTAATCCGGACGATGTTGTTGCGAAGTATGGCGCGGACTCCCTTCGGCTGTATGAAATGTTTATGGGGCCATTGGAATCGGTTAAGCCGTGGAGTCAGGACAGTGTTTCCGGCGTACGTAATTTTCTGGACCGCATTTGGCGAATGATCCTTGCTTTTCCATCGGAGGAACTGAAGGTCCATCCGGCCGTTAAGGACGTTGAACCGAACGAGGAAGAGAAACGAGTTCTACATCGAACGATAAAAGCGGTAACCAAGGACATTCAGGCCATGTCGTTCAATACGGCTATTGCCCGAATGATGGAATTTGTTAATTTCTTTGGGGGACATGAAGTACGTCCGAAATCGGTGATGGAATCATTTCTGCTGTTATTATCGCCGTTTGCCCCGCATTTGTCGGAGGAATTATGGCAGATTCTTGGTCATGGGGATACCCTGGCCTACGAACCCTGGCCGACCTGGGAAGAAAGCGCGATAGTGGCATCGACGAAGGTTATTCCGGTTCAGGTCAACGGAAAAGTACGTGCAAAAATAGAGATGCCTGCTGGCTTCTCCGATGAAGAGATGGAGAAAACCGCTATGTCCGATTCCAAAATAGCCAGCTATCTGGAAGGAAAAACCATTGTTAAGAAATTTGTTGTTTCCGGACGTATGGTGAATTTTGTTGTGAAGTAATAACTCAACCAATAGGAGAACGAAGATGATTCGATTGAATCGCAGAAGATTTTTATCTATTTCGACAGGTGCTGCTGTATTGGGAGTTCCAGCTTTAATGTCCGCACGGGCATTGGGACTGGACGGTAATGTAGCTCCTTCGAACCGTCTGACTATGGGAGGACTTGGTCTGGGTCCTCGTGGTACATCCGACCTCGGCTGTTTTCTTGAAAACGAGGACGTTCAATTTGTGGCAATTGCCGACTGTCAGCGTTCCCGTCGTAATAGAATCAAGGAGATAGTCGATGCCAAATATCAAAATAAAGATTGTGTTACCTATCGAGACATGTACGAACTGCTTGATCGTAAAGACATTGATATTGTTTTGATAGCGACGGGAGATCGATGGCATACAATGGCCTCTATCGAGGCGGCCAAGGCGGGCAAGGACATTTATTGTGAAAAGCCCTGTTCCTTGACCATAGATGAAAGTATTTCCCTGGGCGACACAATCAATCGATACGGTCGTATTTATCAGGCGGGAACGCAGCGTCGGAGCAGTGACCATTTCATGGCGGCGGTCCGAATGGCGCAGTCCGGTATGTTGGGGAAATTAACGGCACTCCATGCGAATACCCTGGCTCCTGAAACGAAGCAGACCTGGTTACCGGCGCAACCGGAACCGGACAAGGACGAATGCGATTGGGATCGCTGGCTTGGCGCATGTCCCTGGCGTCCGTTTAATCAGTCCTATGTCAACGGTGGATGGCGTGGTTTTTATGATTTTCATGGAGGAGGTATTCTGGAATGGGGGTCCCATACGATCGACCTGTGTCAACTAGCGCATCAGTCGGATGATACTGTTCCGATCAAGTATGAACCGATTCTCAAGGGGATGAATAATACCAACTATGGCGGTGTTTCTTGGGATAAACTGATTACCCTGGATACAGACGAAGTAGTTGCAACATACGCGGACGGTGTAAAATTGGTAATGCGGTCCGGGGGATGGCTTGGATTAGGGACCTGTTCTGTCCGGTTCGAAGGAACGGAAGGCTGGGTTGAGACTGGCGATTCCGGTCGTATTATGACCAGTTCGGATAAACTGCCGACCACCGTAAAGCGCACGGGAGGCGATACCAATCTTCATGTCCGTAATTTTCTTGATTGCGTAAAGACACGGCAGACGACACGAGCCCATGCGAAGGCGGCAGCACAGTCGCATATCGCTTCCCATGCCGCCTATATTGCGTGGCAGTTAGGACAGACACTCGATTACGATCCGGTGAAAAACGAGTTTATCAATAACGAGGCGGCAAATCGTATGCGTGCACGCGCACGTCGTGAACCGTGGCACATTTAATTAAACGGTCTTTCAGGTTTTTTAATCAAACAAAAGATACTATCAATTGAGGAAATATATTCATGTTGAAAAAATGTTACCTATTATTTTGTCTGGCCGTTCTTTTATTTCCTTTATCGGTTCAGGCACAGAGTGTTCTTTTTGGAGAAAAGGCAACTGCCGATTTCGCCACAAAAATTCAGCCGGAACTCTTAAAGAAGGCCGCCGATGACAATACGACTCCCTATGACTTCATGCTGATCTGTAAACAGTTGGGAGTTTATGGCGATAAAACAGCGGCTGCGGTTGTAGCCCGGAGTCTGGCGAATCCGGAACGATCCCATTCGGCACGTAACGCACTGGAGGAAATGCCATTTCCGGAAGCTTTGGCCGAATTGCGCAAGGCGGTTACTACGGTGAAGGATCCCCTTCTCCTATCAGGAATTATCAATTCACTGGGAATGCGTCAGGACAAAGAGGCTATTTCACTTTTGCTCCCGTTCCTGAAGAACGATAATGCCCTTCTGGCCGGATCCGCTCTGTTTGCTCTTGCTCGAATTGCCGATCCTTCCTGTTCGGATACGATTCTTCTCCTTCTGACCAATAAATCGGCCATGTCGGATAAAACCCGTGACGATTTGATTCTGATGTATGGTGAATTTTTAAGCCGTGCCAATCAGAAGGATCTTGCGGAAAAAGTATGGCTGACCCTGGCGGATAAATGCGCGTCCAATTATATTAAGGAAGCTGCCTGTTATCAGATTCTGCTTCGCGATAGTGATAATACCCGTAATATGGCAGCCAAATGGCTGATATCGGAAGATAAAATCTCCTATCGTTCGGTACTTCGAGCCGCTCAATTTGTGAAAAACGATGCAATGTGCCAGATTCTTGCTGAAGCCTATGCTAAAGTATCGGAGGACCGCAAGGCGCCCGTGCTGGCCGGACTAGGCGATCAGTGTAATATCAAGGCGCAACCGATATTAATGAAAGCCCTTGTTTCCGATAATGAAGAAATCAAAACGGCGGCAATTCATGCCTTAAAATCGTTTGCCGATAGTTCCTCCCTGGAAGGACTCGTAAAAACCGGCATAGCTGGAGACGCAACGATCCACAAGGCGAGTATCATCGTAATTACGCAATTGGATAGCAGTGTCGATTTCAAGATTCTCAATCTCCTAAAGGGGAGTGATGCTGAAAAAGCGTTTGCCGTGGAATTAATCGGAGCCCGTAAAATAAAGGAGGCGAAGGCCGATATTTTCGAATTGGCCAAAAACGGACCGGCACTGATTCAGTTGGTGGCAGTGCGTACTCTAGGTGAAATTGCCGATATGGCCACCTTCAATTGGCTGGTCGATAAAGCAATAGGCGCCGAAACAAATACGGATATGGCCAAGGCCTGTGATTATGGTCTGAAGGCGGCCTGTGGTAGTGTTCCGGATCGAACAGCAGCGGCGAAAAAGATAGCCGCCGCATCCGAGACACTTAAAGATCAAAAGGAAAAACGATTGCAGTTTCTCCAACTGCTCTCTCTGTTAGGAGGTCCTTCGGCACGAGAAGAAATAGAGAAGGTCGCGTTCCAAAATGATTTGGGAACAATGGATATTGCAACGCAAATTCTTGGCCGCTGGATGGAGCCGGAAGTAGCGCCTGTTCTTCTTAAATTGGCAAATACGCCGAATTATCCCTACGCGAAACGGGCCTTGAGTGGTTATCTGCGTCTGGCGCGTCAATTTTCAATGCCGGTCTGGATGCGTCGTGCCATGGTTCGTGATGCCCTGGCCTCGCCTGTCTGCGGACCCGATCAGAAGAAAACTGCCGATATTATTATCAAACAATATAAAATCGACATGAATGTACAGGAGACGGAAGTCCAAAAGATTCTGCGGAATATTGAGATTGTTCGAGCGATTTATGGTATTGAAGATCCGGACAAACAGAAGGACGTTACAGCACAGGTTAAAAAGATCGTCTTGAACAGTGATACCACAACGATTAAAGTTGAAAATGGATTCAATAATGCGTTTGACGGAGACCCGGCTCCTGGTGTTTCCAAAAAACTCTATATTACCATTCGAAACGGTAATACCGGTGAAATCAAGGAATTAACGATTCCTGAAAATGGGACAATAAAAGTTCAATAGTTTGCTTGGAAAAAAGGGCTTTCTGCCTGATTATCCAAAAAAATATCGGTATTAACAAAAAGTCTGGCGATAATAAAAAACAGTGATCGGGAAAAATGGATTCCAATTTATTCAAAAAACCCAAACAGCTTGAAGTCGTATCGTCTCCGGAGAAAGAGGGAGTAACCGTTTGTGAACGTGACCCTCTTCCGGAAGATCAGATCGAGAAGTTGTCAAAAGAGGATACAGGAGTTAAAGACCTTCTGGCAGCGGGACAGACACCCCCTCCCAATCGAATGTCTTCCTGGCTGTTGAGTCTGATGGTTCATTGTTTTTTAATGATTCTATTAGCGTTAATTATTATTGCTCCGAAAATAGGTCCGATGAATATTAACGCTCAATTTAGTGACGAATTGGGGGATCAATTAGAGGTTTTTACGAAGGATGAAGGCAATATAAATCCGGTTGATGCGGAAGACTATCAGATTGATATTCCCGAGGAATTCAAAATAGACGAATATATACTTCCCGAGAAGATTAAGGATCCGGTGATTACGAATACGGCAACCCAGACCTTTGATCAATCGCGAATAGAAATGAAGGATATGTTGAAGGGTCGAACAGATCCGGGACTCAAGAACGATTTAATCGCGAAATATGGAGGGAATCGTTTAACGGAAGATTCGGTGAAATTGGGTTTACGTTGGCTGAAGAAGCAGCAGGGGAAAGATGGTCGTTGGAGTCTGAAGGGGCCCTACACCAATGGATTAACCGTCTATATGCCGGAGAATCATATAGCGGCCACAGCAATGGCCCTTTTGGCATTTCAGGGGAACGGTAATACACGTTCAAGAGGTGAATATCAAAAGGAGGTGAAACTTGGGTGGACTTGGCTTCTTAAACAGCAGAATCAAGACGGTCTTTTTTTTAAGGAGGTCGATGGAACGACGAGTGCGCGTTTTTATACCCATGCCATAGCCCTAATGGCCTTAAGTGAACTGATTGTTTTGGAGAAAATTGAAGGAAAGGATAATACGGACCTTCGCAGTATGGTGGTTCGCGGAATTGACTATCTAAAGCTTTATCAGAATGCGGAGTTGGGAGGCTGGCGTTACGAGCCGGGAATCGATAGTGATTTGTCTGTAACCGGCTGGTGTCTAATGGCGCTTCAAACGGCGCGTATGGCGGAAATCGAGGTTCCGGAGAGTATGCTCCAAAAGATTTCCGGCTTTCTTGATAAAGTAGCATTGGAAGAAGGAAGTCAATATGTGTATACCCTGCCTGTAGCAACGCAGTCGGTACGTCCTTCCATGATTGCGACTGGTCTTCTGTGTCGGCTTTACCTTGGTTGGGACCGCAATAATCCGGCCGTACAAAAGGGAGCCGAACTTCTTGTTACGGAAAAAAATATAATCCAATTTCCCAAACAGGATGAAGAAAATAAAGAGAAGCGTAAAGACGATACCATAAATGTTTATGGATGGTATTCTGCGGCCATGATGCTCAAGCATTTAGGCCCCTATCACAAATGTTGGCAGAAATGGAACGCCGCCATGTGTCGGGAGCTTCCGACACATCAAGTTCCGGAAAACGAGCCGGAAGGCGGAAGTTGGAATCCACAGATGGACGAATATTATTTTGGTGGCGGACGTCTTTATGTGACAACGCTGTCTATTTTATGTTTAGAGGTCTATTATCGTCATTTGGCTATTTTCCATTAACATACAGACCAATTGCTTCTAAAGTTACACCTTTATTTATTCTTCTGTTTATTCTTCCAAACGCGAATATAATCAATTTCAAAATCCCGTGGAAAGACCATCTGCGGATCGACTTTACCTGTCCAGCCCGATCCCATATAGAGACCGAGCAATATATACATTTCACGTTGTGGTGTTTCACCTGTGTAAACGTATATTTCTTTACCATCAAGGTACCAGGTCAATTTCCCTTCTTCCCAATTGAGTCCCCAGATATGAAATTCTTTTGAGCAATCGAAGTCGAATTTATATTTATGGTGGCCATTTTTTGTAAAATGAACGTTAAAATAATTGATTTTTTCGTCGATCATATTTCCGAGCATTTCAAAAATATCGATTTCAACCACACCGTCACCTAATTTACGTCGTTTGCCATCCAGGGTAAATTCTTGTTGGTCCGCCTCTTTTTGGAGGAGCCAAAAGGCACTGTGCAGACCGGATCCGGCCGGCATTCGGGAACGTATTTCGAACCATCCGTATTTGGTTGCGAATTTATCTTCCACCGTAAAATTGTCTTGTTTTTTATTCCAATGAAATCGTGATGTCTGTATGGAGACAACGGTGGGACTCAAGGGTGTTTTACGAACGGGAATTTTTTCGTCGATACGTATTTTCAGAATACCGTCTTCGATAACATAATTTGCAAGGGGAGTACTACCATTTCCATTGCCGTGGCTCGCTTTATATTCGTCACGACCGGGGCGATAGTACGGAATCCATTTATCCGGATTCAATGTTGAGGAATCGTCGAAGGTATCCTCGAACACGAGTGACCAGTGATCGGAAGTTGCTCCGGTTGGTTTCTTCCCCTCCCCTTGAATTTCCGCGGTATTACCATATCGGCCAACGGTTAATACAAATATTAAAATACAAAAGATAAACAATTTTTTCATAATTTACATATTTCCATAAATTTTATAATCGTAATATAGTGGGAGACAGAAAACCTATTTTTCAAGAGCGTCCGCTATTTTTTTCCGTTGCTGAAGCAAAAGAGTTGGGTCTTTTGAATATTTACGTGGATTATTAAAGACCGGACGACACCAGGTTCGTGCTTCGTCGACAGACCCCATTTTTTTACCGAGTTGCCAGAAATATTCATAATCTTCCATTCCATCCCGTAGAACAGCAAGTCGAATACTTCCGATGGGATCTCCGTTTTTATTGGCGTAAAGCAGATTACCATCGCCGTAGATCTCAATTCCTATTTCCAGCATCATGGACCAATCGAGCAGAATACCCGCTTCCGGATCGAATGGGACACATTTCGGATTGGACCAGATATTAACCCCCCAATAGAGTAATCCATCGTATTTCTGTTCATAGGACTGCCAACCGAGAATACGCGCACCGATTAATGGGAATCGAAACATGATATTCGCATAGGGGAAACCGGGACCGCAACAGATATAGGACCAGACCTGTTTACCACGAGTACGGCAGTTTTCGGCTTTTTTATAATCATATTTGGACGAGACCGGACAGATCCAGTCGAGATGGAGTTTATCCAGGAGATCCGGTTCTTGTGGCAGATAGGCCGTTGTAAAGGTAGCGACTTCCGGGAAATTTTCCTTTATCATTCCGAAGTATTCCGACATAATACCGTGATATTCTTCGGTTCGTTCGTCGAAGGTATAAATATATGCGTTTTTAAGCAAATTTCTTTTTCGCAGTTCGGCAATATATGGCTTGAGTTTTTCAAGGGTTGCTTTTTTAAATTCGGGTTTGTAGGAGTTTGTTGGCGAGTTACACTGCCAGGGATTATTGCCACGTGACTGAACCATATTCAAGATACTGAATGCGCCGAGTTGGTCCGTTGAACGAAGATGTTCCAAAATATCGATATTGGGGAGTTCCGTCCGGGTTATATCGCCTTCCGGAGAAATTCGATGTTTCGCTAGAAAATCGCAATATTTCATCCTGATTTTGTGAATGGGAGTCGGGTCGTTTTCACTTTTGGCACGTGGGACGTTATAAACCTTTTCCAGGAATCCATCCATTAACGCGAAGGCTGTTTTCAAGTGACATTCGTTTGAGAGTTCGATATTACGGACCCGAACATCCAAAACAACTTCGGATACAGGACCCGATTCCGGGACAATTCGAATCGTTCCCTGATAATTTCCGGGAGCAGTTCCTTTCGGGGCATAGACTGTAATCCAAAACGGACATGTTTTATTTTCAAGTGCGATTCCTTTAGATACGGGCAGAAGTACATCCGGATACCAACCGGCAACTCCTTCGGATTGTTGTGGATTATAATGAAGTTTATCCGCCATAATGAATCCAATCTGCTGCCATTCAATATTCTGTTTCACGATTTTCTTCGAGGAATCTGATTTATTGACTAAATCGGAAATTTCGAATCGAATATTTTTCATTTCCTTTTTGGCGAGGATTGCGAGTTGAAAACTTTCATATTCGTTTTGAGCCAGATCAAGAGAGTATTTTGGCTGGTCAAATATTTTATTCCATTCCCCAATGTCTTCAGGCAGTTCCGGAATTGAGTCCAGGAAGATTCGTTTCATGGAAGTAGCTGTCCACAGAAAATAGGGGCGTTCCGGTTGAATCGTCATCATCTGTTTCCGTTGTTCTTCGCGGAATTTTTGATGGAAAGCCTTGTCCATTAAATGGGGGGCACGTTCGATAAATACATCATCGAACCATACTTTACCACAATTATGTCGAAACAGGATAAAGAACTGAATTTCACGAATTGGTTTATTGGGAACAATGTAGGAATCACTGAATTCCCAGTCGTGACTTCCGGGAGAAAATTCGGCGGTCTGGCCCCAGAGATTCGTTCCATCTTCATAAAAGATGTCAAGATAGATTGAATACTCCTCTTCCAGTTCGGAGTTTTCCGCGCGACTCCAGCCTCCGAACCAGAACGGTTCGTTAAGCGGCTTGTCGAATCGAATTCGCTGGCAGATGGAACCACGATGTTGATTGTCCTTCGATTCCATGAAAATTGCACGTTTACCCGAATGAACATATTGATCGGAAACGAGACCTGGAAGTGCCCCGGAGCACCAGCCGGTTCGGGAAATACCCAATTCCGGGACCGACTTGAATTGCGCGTCTTCATTCACCGGTTTTCCAAGTTCTGTTAGACCTTCGAAGTCCGGATTTCCTAACAGATTTTTTTTCGGATCGGGAGTTTGGGCCATTAGAGTCGCCGTCAATAGCAAGATCAACAGCGAAACACTTGATAGTTTTTGAATTGTCATAATCATCCTTTTTATGGAGGGAAATATATTTTACCAATGTTTTATTGTAACCATTCACGAACGATTTTGGAACCACGGATATCACGGATAAACAGAGATAGTCTGCCGTAAAATACAATATTTTACAATAACAAACTAAATAGTTTTATCTATTATAATAAATAATTTTATTATAAAAAAGTTTGTTTGCCAAAAAACTATCCGTGAAAATCAGTGTTATCCA
>CAYUAP010000074.1:0-25917 GCA_964442735.1 uncultured Planctomycetaceae bacterium
TTGTATTTTATGGCAGATTATCAGTGTTTATCCGTGATATCCGTGGTTCCAAAATTGTTCGTGAATAGTTACAAGTTTTGTTATAAAGATACAAGGATTATTCTCTTTTTGTCCATCTCCTCGCATTGAACGATTAAGTATTTCGTAACCATTCACTTTATATCCGAGAACGGTTACGAAAAATTTTCTCAAAATGAATACCCCCGATTGACATACTTGTATATTTTGCTAAATTAACAAGTGTGTTGTTCGAAGGAGGTGGAATTTTTCCAGAAATTGAGGAAATAGCCATGAGAGATGTTAAGATGACCGTTGAGGGCAAAGTCAAAATATTTAAGGCGCTTGCCCATCCCATTCGATTACGAATTGTCGAGAAACTGGCCGATGGGGAACAGTGCGTTTGTGTTATTTTGGAGATGTTTGACGTTGATATGTCCACTTTATCGCGTCATTTATCCGTCCTTAAAAACGCGGGGATCGTCACGGACGAAAAACGAGGTAAAAATGTTTATTATCGGCTGAAATGCCCTTGCATACTCAAGGTCTGCGATTGCCTTGAAAAGACTTGCTCGAAGGAATAATAGCGAGTGATTTGATTAACGAATCCGTAAAGAAACGTCCATGTCGATGGACTTTTTTTTAAAAATTAAAATGCACATTTGGCAAAGTAACAAAGCGTGAGAGCTATGAATAAGGAAAAGCTGTTTCTATCTGGAATTGTATTGGTGTTTCTTGTCGCGTATTTTATTCCTATTGGAAATCTGGAGATTCAAGAGGCGATTACAGACGCATTTCGTATGCTCCAATGGTATGCGCGATATCATACGTTGGCGTGTGTTGTTCCGGCGATGTTTATTGCGGGAGCGATTGCGACCTTTATGTCGAAGGAGGCGGTTCTTCGTCATCTTGGACCGAAGGCGAACAAGGTCGAGGCTTATGGAGTTGCGTCGGTGGCGGGAACGGTTCTTGCGGTCTGTTCATGCAGTGTTCTTCCGATGTTTGCGGGGATATATCGAATCGGAGCGGGACTTGGCCCGGCATCGGCGTTTCTCTGTTCCGGTCCTGCCTTGAATGTTATGGCGATCTTTTTGACCGCACGTGTTTTGGGGTTTCAACTCGGTGTTGCTCGAACGGTTGCGGCGATTGGAATGAGTCTTTTGGTTGGTATATTTATGGCGATTATTTTTCGGAAGAGCGAGGAAGAACGAATTGCGGCGACCATGCAAATGCCGGAACCGGCACCGTCCAAACGGAAGTTGTGGCAGACGGCCCTGTTCCTGACGACAATGATCGCGTTTCTCGTCTTCAGTGACTGGAGCAATCCGGGCACGAAAGTTCTGACCATTAATAAAGGAGCGGTCGTTATTCATCTCGACAATACGGTCGGAAAGACGGAGATTATCCTGCCGGAGACGATTCAACTGGAGACGTCGATTACCCAGCAGACCAGCGGTGATATGAAATTTCAGATTCAGAACGCGATCACAGGAATCGACACCATGCCGAAAGAAACACAAAAGAAATTCCAGCCTGGCGATAATATTCTGGTTTTGACGAAAGACGTATCGGTCATTGAAAACCGCGTTCCTGACAATTATCAATGGAGTGCCGTTGTGTTCGATTATCGCTGGACGATCTGTCTTTTCCTTGGACTTGGGATTCTGGCAATGGTCTGGAAATGGTTCGACGAGGATGAAATTACCGACTGGATGAGTCAAACGTGGTCGTTTTCTAAAACGATTATTCCACTTCTGTTCGGCGGTGTTTTTGTCACAGGATTTGTCGCGGCCCTGATCCCTGCGGAAGTTGTCGCTCGTTGGGTCGGAGGGAACGGGCTGGGCGCGAACTTTATTGCGTCGCTTGTCGGGTCGCTTTGGTATTTTGCGACACTGACGGAAATTCCACTCCTTCAGGCTCTTTTGGGACTTGGAATGGGCAAAGGTCCGGCGCTGGCTCTTTTATTGGCCGGGCCGACACTTTCCTTACCGAGTATTATTGTCATTGGTCGTTATCTTGGAATCAAGAAAACTGCCGTTTTTATCGGACTGGTTGTGATTCTGAGTACGATTATTGGAATGGTTTTCGGAATTTATATGTAAAAATTCAATCATCAATCGGGTAAATCCCGGAAAGGAAGAAGTCAAATGTTAATACAAGTCTTGGGGACCGGCTGTCCGAAATGCAAAAAGCTGGCGGAAGTCGCCGAAACGGCGGCCAGGGAATTGAACGTGGATTATATGTTGGAAAAAGTAACCGACATTACAAAGATTATCGAACTGGGTGTTATGACGACGCCCGCACTGCTCGTCGATGGAAAACTTAAAGTCTCCGGACGAGTTCCTGCGATTGGCGATGTCAAAAAGATGTTGGAAGGGTGATCTTTATGGTCAAAAACATTGTGAAATGGGTGCTTCTTCTTTTTGTCGTGGCAACCATGATAACACAGATTGCGAAAAGTTTTCGAGCCGTCGAAGAAACAGCCTTTGCGGACGGAAAACATCTTGTTTTTTTTCACGCAAAGGTTCGATGTCCAACCTGTACGACAATGGAACGTCTTATGAATCAGACGCTTGAGTCTGACTTCAGGAAAGAACGGCAATCGGGTGATTTCGACGTTCGAATTTTGGATTACGAATCGCCCGAAAATCGTTCTTTGGTCGAAGAGTATAAAATAGCGACGGCAACGGTTCTTCTCTTCGAGCAAAAAGAGGGAAAACATGTTGACAGTCGTAATCTTGCGGAATCCTGTTGGAAACTGGTCGGCGACGAACCCGCTTTTCAAAGGATGCTCAAAACGGAATTACAAGCATTTTTATCGGGGAATAGAGTGGAACAGGAAAACGAGTCGGCTGAAATTCAACTTGCGCCCGACTTGAATCTGTTCGAAGAAGAAAACGGTACAACGGAGAAAAAGAACAAATGAAAAGAACAATACGAATGACTCTGGCATTGTGCGTTGTCACAATTTTTACTGCGGTCGGTATTCAGACTGCTTCCGGTTATGATCCACAGAAGGATAGGGCCCCGTATTACATGAGCGATCAAGATCTGGATAAAACGTTTGACGTTAAAGAGAATACGAAAATGCCTGACGATTACATTCGTGTTCTTTATTTTCATCGTGTCCCGGGCTGTTCGACCTGTCAAACCATGTCGAAATACATTTACGAAACGATCTTGAAATATCCCGAGGATGTTAAGAATCGGCGGATCGTTTTGCGTTATTTCAACTTCGAAGATCCGAAAAACGCGAAACTGGTTAAAGTGTTCAGAATTGCCAGTCCAACGCTTGTTCTGATTCAAGGACGCGGCGGAAAAGACATTAAGGCCAAATACGCCGATAAAATCTGGTCCCTTGCCGGAGATAAAGTAACCTTCATGAAATATGTTGGCAAAGAAATCGATGAATATGTGAAACCAACGAAACAACTGGAAGAAAAGGAATAACATCCTGTACCGGAGAAATAAAACGGACATATTAAGCAGAAGGCCGGATTTTAATGGAGAATCCCGAGGTGGATTGAGACTTCATGGACGTTTCCGCAGATTTTCCTGGAAACTGTTTGATAATATTACGACGTCATTGAGCGTATAAACTCCTGCAGGAAGACATTAGTCCCGATTTATGCGGGATACTATAGGAGAATTAGAAATGAGTAATAGGAATGCGGAGGAAATGAATAACCATACGCTTGCAAGCATCATTCCATGAAAGAAAAAAATGGTTCCGAAACAGACTATTATTGTTTGACATTTCTGTCGTGGCCTCTGTTATTACGAAACATGATATCACAGAAAACGAAGAACAGGAGTATAAGAACCTCCTTGAAAGTGAACAAAACCCGTTTGACATTATTTGATGCCTCGATGAAACCTCTGGTGTTAATTGAAGTCGAACAAGAAAATAAAATACCCTATATGCAGGAGAAATAATATGGAGCCGTTAAATTGGTGGTTCATAATGGGAGGTGTTTTTTTATTGGGGCTTCAAACGTCGATCAGTCCGTGTCCGCTGGCAACGAATATCGCGGCGATCTCGTACATTGGAAAGCGTGTCAGTAGACCGAAAGACGTTTTCTATTCAGGGCTCCTTTATACCTTTGGGAGAACGATTGCGTATGTCGTATTGGCGGTTCTTCTTTTGTTGTTCTCAATGTTTACCGGCGATCAGTTGACACGATTTTTTCAGACGGCAATCCATGCCTGGCTTGGACCGATACTGATTCTTATCGGGATGCTTCTTTTGGGAATGCTCTCGATCTCTTTTGGAAAAGCGAATACGGAGAAAATGCAAAAGTGGACGGAACGGTTTGGATTATGGAGCGCATTTCCGATAGGCGTCGTCTTCGCGCTCGCATTTTGTCCGACTTCGGCGGCAACTTTTCTGGCCATGATCGGACTGGCCGCCGAAGCAAAATCGACATTTCTGTTTCCGACTTTGTTCGGAATCAGTACGGCGCTCCCTGTCTTGATTTTTACCGTTATCCTTGCGTTTCAGGCTCAATGGCTTGGGAAGGCGTTCAATATCGTCGGCAAAATCGACTGGTGGTCCCGAACCGTTACCGGAACGTTGTTCATTGCAATCGGTATCTGGTTTTCGTTGAGATATAACTTCGAATGGTTTTGACTTGTGGGGGGTACTTCGGTATGAAATACGGGTATGACTGTGACAGGCTATTTTTCCGTTCGGAAGAAATTACCCAAGTTCGTTTTTCATATTGGTTTCCATAATAATGTTATTGTGTATACGAGTGTCAATGATTCGGTTATCGTGATTATTCATAGAGGCTAGTGGTTGCGAACACTTAAAAAACGGAGTTGACTGGAACGCGGACGTCTCGTCCATACTGCCGGGAAAACAGGTGTCTCGCCTGTTTTATTCCTCTGAATGAACTCCTAAATGAAAGTGTTGTCTACCACTAGGGCATTTGTACCTGTTCACGAATACAAAAAAATGGGGTAACCATTCACTTTATATCCGTGGTTTCACTTTATAGCCATGGTTTCACTTTATATCTATGAACGGTTACGAATAACGTTTGATTTGTTACTTTAGGTTACTCCACTTTTTCGATAGAAAAAGGGAAGGAACAAGGTGGATTGTTGATGTTCTTTGTGGTTTATTGCCGTGTTGGGTAACTCCACCATGGAAGACGTTGAAAATAGCGCGTAATTCATAATATTTCTTTTGATTGTATCCACCAGGCAACCACTCCCATTGTCTAATTCATTCGGAACATCTTGTCAAGCTTTTTTTGTCCAGATTCCTGGAACCACTTCGTTATAAACATTTAAGATTAATCAGGTGGACCGACTGTTTGACTTTACAGATAAAAACAATGTTTTTATTCATTAATTTTCAAAAAATCATGGTTCCGGGAAAATAAGGCTTGACAATTAAAATAATATCTATTAAAATGGATATTTGAATTTATTGATTAAGGTAGTATTATAAAATCCAATTTTTATTTGTATTGCCATGTTTATAATATTGTCTGTTTTTTATGCAAATAGATTTATATTAGCTGTTTTGGATACATTATTGTTAGCATTGTTGGCTATACTAATAATTGTTATTAAAAAATTAAGGTTATAGGAATCGTGTTGTTATTAAAATATATAATGAATAAAATATAAACATTGTTCAATTCCATCGTAATCAAAAAGGGATACAAACACTTGAAGTTTTAATAATCGTTTCTTTGTCTGCTGTTGTTGTCGTAGTAATTTATGGGTTAGGCAAATATGCGCAAAGTTGGGTTTCGGATAAAGTGGAAACAGTAGCTGAATCCAAAATTTACACGGACCCAAATTATAAATAATAATTATATACTCAAGATCGTTATAAAAGTCTATTTTTCCAAACAGGCGAGACGCCTGTTTTGGGGGATGCGGACGAGACGTTTGCGCTCCCTGGAAATGCCGAATTTATAACGTCGTACCATATATTATACATTCTGAGAGCAGGAGGAAAAAACCTGGAAGACATGTTTACCATTGATAGATTATTTATACAATAGATTCTATTATTTTATACTTAAATAATAAACCTTTATTTTTTGGTGAAGTGATGGGGATTTTGTATTTTCTGAAAATAATTTTTATTTTTTCCTCCCAAAAGCAGAATAAAAGTATCAAATAATAATCATAAATGATACAACTCCGATATTTTATACTTAATTTCCCATAGTATTTTAAATACGCGGGACATAAGTGCGTTATTAGATAAATATTTATTCATATATTGGCCATTTTTATATGACCAATGATAGAGAGTGCAAATGATAAAAAGAAGATTAAAAAGAAGATTAAAAAGAAGATGTTCAGGGGCTATTGCGCTTGATTATGTCATAGTCATTGCTATTACATTTCCTATTTCCGTTGTATTATATTTTCTTATGGTTCAAGGCTTGACTACGTTGTATCATTTTATGTCGGTAACATTGGGATGGATGTTTTTTTAAAAGGGACAATACAATGAACTCTTTTTTCATTTTAAACGATGGATGGAACATTGAAACATATATTGTTCTATTTTTATGGGTGGTTGTGGGTGTATGTATATTTTTAATGAAATTGTTATTCGGTCGATCAAATCTTGATTCTATTTGGTGTTTTCATAAAGACGAAACAGGAGGGGCTTATGGCATCTCCTTTCTCATCGTTCTTCCGTTTTATGTTTTGTTCATGTGCCTGGTTTTCGAGGTCACCTTTACTCTCGCCGCAAAGATTGGTTCGATCCATGCCGCATTGGCTGCGGTACGCACGGCGGTCGTTCATACGGCGGTTAATCATCCGGACGACCGAAATGGATTTATTACAAATCTGGCGGAAAAGGAGGCGAAACGTGCTGCCATTCTGGCTATTGTTCCTTATTCCAGTGGAAAAGACGCTGCTAATCAAAAACCATCGGAAGATGGAGTCTCCTATTGGGAGGCCTATAACGATTTTCTTTCTGTGAACGGTATTAAAACACACGTCCGTAAAGAGTATGTACTTGCACGGTATGCCAGCGCGGAAAAAAGAATAAATGTCAATTTGAATCTGGAAAATGAAGACAATATCGACAGTACAAACGAACCCTGGACCCAAAGTCTGACAGCAACTGTTACCTATGACGCTCCGTGTCGTCTTCCCAATGTTGGAAAATTAATCGGCGGAACGAAAAAAGACGGTGCTGTGGTTATTACGATGACAACAAAGGCGACTTTAATACTGGAATGTCCTAAAAACAAATTAGGGTTTTTGGGCGTTCCTTTTCCCGCTGCCGTTACAAAAAATTAGACGAGGTTATTTATGACATTCCATTCACGTATAAAATGTAAAGGTCTGGCGCCTCTGGAAATGTTGTTGGTATTCCCATTACTCGTCACAATGCTGGTACTGATCTTCTTTACAGCCAAGGTCTCTCTTCATCATTTGTATCTTGATAATGAGGTGCGTCACGAGACATGGAAGGTCCGCGACTCTTTATCTACCCCGTTAAAGGGCGTTCGACCTCTTTGTTTTGGGAAAATTGATTCGAACGCTACCGCAGAAACAGATCCACAGGGCGATATGGATATTGAGGAAAAAGAAAAAAACACCGATATCAAAACCGGCTTGATCTTTGATAAATGGAATCTGAAATCGGAACAAAAACATACACTCTTCGTTGATACCTGGGACTTTCAAACACATCGGAGAAATCATGTCAATAATAATATTGGTAATCCGAGGTCTGATGAAAGTCCGGGAAATAATGTACGTATTTTTATGCATCAGCAAGGATACTCCGAAACGAAATACTCCGCCTATCCCGGGAAACTTCAATGTCTTTACATTACGAATCTTCCGTACTACGAACCCAAAGAGGGAGTCGCAACGTCGCCAGTTATCAACAAACCGTATACAGCCAAAGAAAATTCTCTTACGGAGTAACAAAAATGATACAGTATTACAGTGAATATTCGAATCATCTTATTTCCTCTTGCTGCAAGTATGACATTGAATTTCATTCTTGTTCCAGACGACCACCCGGGTTATACGGTAATCGTGCTGGTGGTATGATCCTTTCGCTTATGGTTGCCGTTATTGCTTTGGCCGTAATCTTTGCCTATATCTTGAATATAGGTGCCGAATCGATTGAACGTCAAAAAATGCAGCATGCGGCCGATACGGTTGTTTATTCCTCCAGTGTTTGGCTCGCGCGCGGAATGAATACCGTTGCATCTTTAAATCATGTTATGGGTGATAATTCCGCCTACTGCGCCTTAATCGAATCCCTGGCCGGTTCTGAAGTCGCCTTCGAACCGTGCGTGGAAGAACGAGACATGAACAAACGTCTAAAGCTGAAAACAAAATATCTTTGTTTTGAAGACGAATCTCCATGTACGGAGTTGGCGGATGAATCAATGGTAAAGGACGCGATTAAATTGTGTACCGACCATTCTTTTACCGACAGTATTGTCTCCGCTTATCCGGAAGATATACTAAAAGCCTGTAATCTCTCGACGCGTCAGGACCTTCATACTGCGGGCGGTGCCTGTTACGATTCGGAAATGCTTCTGAAATACTATATAACGGAATGTATGACGAAAAAAGCAATTGCCACGGTCTTTATGGAAGGACAAGGTCATGGTTTTCTTTCGGCACTGGAACCGGTCGGCTTGATAATTCACCTCTCGTGTAATTATCTGCTCAATGGTGCCGGTCTGGGTTCCTTTGGTAATCTGAACGGATTACTGGGTCAGATGGGTTTAGACATCTCTGGTTTTATCGATTTATCCAAATTTCCAGGTTTTTCCAATATTACAGGAGCTATCGGCGACATACAAAGTCAAATCGGTAACATTAACAATCAGTTCGATACCATCGCGTCGAACATTACTAATTTGGGAAATCAAATTGGCGGAATCGGTGACAAGTTAAGTGGCTTTTCGGATCAGGTAGGTTCACTAATCCCTGACCTGTCAAGTCTTGATCTGCCAATTGATCTGACGGAGAATTTAAAAGGAATACAAAGTATTCTGGACGAATATACAGATCCCATTAATACCCTCAAGGATAAAATTCAGAAAATAGCCCCCAATATAAAAGGACTGGACGCGGCAAATATCACGGATAAGGCCAATGGATATTGCAATAAATTGACGAATTATGCTTCCCAACTCGAAAAACTCCAAAGTGAACTTCAGTCAAAGTTAAGCAGTAAACTCAATTCTCTAAAAGATAAAATCTCAAAGTGTGGAAATTTAACAACGGACCTGGCCAATAAACTCAATAATTTAACCTCCGGTCTCACTTCCGCGCTCTCCAACGGTGTTAATAGTATCACCTCCATCATAAACGGTGTCTCTGATAAACTTTCCGGTATCGGCGGAAATCTATCGAAACTGACCGATATGCTCGGTTCGTTGAATCTTGGTAATCTCAATAGTAATGGAGGTTTCGATACAATTTTAGGTTCTCTCGGCGGACTCGGTTCCAAGGGAATCATACAGGAATTAAAAGATATTCATACCTTGGAAAAAACACTCGGTGACAGCAGTAATAAAAAAGATTTTAACGGGAAAATTTGGAGTCATGGTGCACGAGAAGAGCTTCGCACTAATATTAATAAAGTAAACATGCGATTTCCAAATATCGTTGGAAGCGATAAAGAAGACCCCAAAGAACGGATTCTCTATAAACATATTTATGCCACCGCCGAAGAAATAAAAAAAGTCTACGGATTCGACGCCTGTGTCATTGCGCCACTCGATACGTTAGTATCTTCACAAATTCAAGATAAAACAACGATCTCCGTTCCGGAACCGGATTCCAAGAAGAAAACAGATTGTAAAGTTGATGTACTCCCATCTATTAGCGAGCAAAATGAAGCAATCAGCAAAGAGCGCGAAGAAAAAATCACACAATTTTTAAATGATCATCCCATCATCAAAAGTGGATTGAAGGGAACGCTTATTACTATTGATGAAATAGATAAAGCCCTCGGGAGAAATTTGTTGATACTCACGAAGATAATTACCTGGCCTGCGGATCTGTGGGATTCGCTCATGGGAAATGAAAAGCCAAATGAAACACATCAATTTCTTTTAGGATTATTGTCGGAAGCCAGAGATAAATATAATAGTCAAAAAGGAAATTTTACACGTATGACGGTATGTACGGGATGTGTCGATGGTTGCCCTTGTCATAAGCTTATTGAAACTTATAATAAACAGATAGACGAACTTCAAAAATACGATTCGAAAATTGAAGAACTAAACAAGCTCTATGAAGAAGGATGGGGAATATGGACATGGGATTCAGCCTTACAATGCTGGAAATTCACAAAGGCCATTGTTAGTGGAATGATTACCGTCGCAAGTAAAGGTAAACTATCCACAACGACACAGGTAAATTTAGGAAAACTGGCAACCACCCTTGATGTTTTAGATTTTTTTTCTGATTTTCCAGCAATATATAATCATCCGGAAAACGCATACGAAGTCGGTGATGCTCGTGGTATTAAGTTATCAATGAGTGCTACAAAAAAGATATTTGAAGATATCTTGGCAGGCAAGTATCCAGCATTAAAAAATTCCATGATGAATAAATTGAAAATGAGCGCCAATGAATTAGATAATTTTTTAATGGACGGTGTCATTTTAACTAAAGCAATTGGTTTAGGCCAAGCTGGCTTAACTATTATATATACCCCTGGAAAACAAACAGAAACATCCAATAAATTTAATGAAACCATATCAAATTTAATTAATGCATATACTGATGCTATCAAATTTATAGAGAGTATAAAACAACCAGTATGTCAATGTGACATTGAAAAAGATCCAGTCATAAAGAGAGTAAAAGTCAAACCGGAAAAATTCCCACTTCTTCCTGTTTTAGCGGAAGATATATCCGATACAGGTACAATAGCGGCAAGCGGTAATCTCAGACACGAACGGCTTTTACAATGGTATAATACAAGTTGGAGGTCAAATTATGGCAGTCAGTCGGTATATGATACGATGCCGAAAATACCTTGGACGGGCAATTATGACGATACGAAGGTTCCAAACACCTTAAAAACGCTGGACATGACCATTATGGCAGGTCAAGCTGTTATTGCAGCCTACATTGCCGCATGTATCGCACAATATAATTTTGGCGAGGCGGCTTATGCGTCGGGACTGCTATCACGAACGATTTTGCTTCAGTTTTACCTTACTCCCGATTGGAAGCCTGGAGAATACGGACATCTCAATAATCCGAGTGTATGGAGTTATCCACGCGGATGTTTCGATTACGAAGCGGAGCAGAAGTCTCAATGGGTCCGTGCAGCCTATCCGGTTGCGGACGAATTACGGGGCGGACTTGTTGCCCATTATAAAAAGGACTTGCCGATCTCCAATATAGCGACCTTCTTGAGTGCCTGGTCCTGGCGATACGTTTTGAGTGAATCGTATTATAACCGGACGGCGGTCAAACGACCCTATAATGTCTATAATATTCCCAAGCCTTGTTACATGTATGTAATTGCCGGTACGGATCCTGAAAATAAGGGAGATGAACCGTTCTGGTCCGATGAAAAAATCGGAGCCGAGATTATCGATCAAATGTTTTGTATTGCAGCTGCTATCGAACCGAAAAAGCACAAACCGAACGCGACTCCCGTCTATTTCTCCCGTTTCGGTCAAGAGAAGCGGAACACGACCGTAGCACAGGCCATGTTCTATTCTGCAACAGGGCGTAATTCCAAATCGAGCGGAAAACTTAATACAAGTAACGGTGATTCTTCGGGGCAGGGGTCTCCTCAAAAGGACTGTCAGCCGTGTACTGGCTGGGATACCCTTCAGTGGCAGAACTTCAACGAGGGGGAGGTACCGGTCTTTAAAGCCAAAGAATGGTGGAATTCCACGCCCGGGACTGGAGAAGAAATGGACTATGCGGGTCTTACCACCAGTAATCCCATAAAACGAAAAGACGGTACAAAACTTCAGTTTAACTGGCAGGCCATGCTCTGCCCGGTTACGAAAAGCCGTGTCGAAAAACTTGCCGAAGACAATTCAGCACATGAAGATCTGAAAATTTCAGCAGAGTCGGCCGCAAATCATTCCAATTTGTTTACCCACTAAAACTCTGATTCGATGAATTTGTAATTACGGATAACACTGATTTTTATGGTTAGATTTTGTCATACAACGTTGATTAAGATGAAATATTAATTCCACCATATTTTAGGGTTGATATTGCAAAATGTTTTATTTTTCGGTAAAATTACAGTGGTTATCCGCGAAATCCATGATTTCAGAATATATCTTGTTTACACCTTGAGTTACCCATTAAATTATACCCTAAATTATAACGGAGAAAACGATGATGAAATCCAATTCCATGGAAACATCACAAGACCCCGATCCCCAATACAACGTTTCTCAAAAGAAAAAGAGAAAGATCGGCTTAAAAGGGATCGTTCATATCATCTGTTTTATTGTGATGATTTTGGCAATTATTAACTGTATTTTCGCCATCCAACGATATATTAACGAGCTTAATGGTTTAATCAAGGTTCGCGAACAGGAGCAAACCACGCGTGAAAATGTGGAGCAGGACACGAATCAATTTTTTAAAGAAAATGGAGATCTATAATGCACCTGCCAACTATTAATATTTATAAAGAAAGAAAAATATGTTATATTTTTCTGTATTGATCATGAACTATGTCCTTGTCCAACTTTGGGCGGTGGTACAAAGACGAAACGTTTTTGGTTTCCGTTCACGGATATAAAGTGAAACCATGGATAACAATGATTTTCACGGATAGTTTTTTGGCAAACAAACTTTTTTATGATAAATTATTTATTATAATAAATAAAAATGTTTAGTTTTTTATTGTAAAATATTGTGTTTTACGGTAGATCCTCTGTGTTTATCCGTGTTCCTCTGTGGTTTCAAAATCGTTCGTGAATGGTTACTGAATTGGGAATCAAGGTGACCCGTTCGCGTAAATCGGCAAAATCACCGTGAACGGACAACCACTTCGTTTATCGTTTCGTTTATCGTTTAACTTGACAACTTAACGTCTTGATGACGAAATACTTCACAATCTATCCTGGAATCGCTATTGACTTTTGCAATATTATGGGTAAACTATTTAGATTAAGGTCGTGAATTCAGGCCTTTTTCGAAAAATCAAAAATAAGAAGCCGGATTATGATAATAACCCTGTGGTAGGAGTGACATTTAAACCTTTAAGGAACGCCTTGTTATGAAAAACGTAAGATCAGAAAAGACGTCAGTCTGTGACAGGGCGTCTTCCTCGGTTGATTTCTTGTGTGGTCGAAGCGACTGTGGAGAATTGTTTGGAAATGGCGGGCGATATATTTCTTTACGGCGAGATCTTTCTTTACATCGTGGACTTCAACGCGCGGTAAATAGAGGGAAGGAAATGTTTTGTTTATGGAGTTGTCTTGCGTTTTCCTTCTTTCGAGTCATGTTTTTACTTCTCTTGTTCTGCCAGGCGTTGTCCTGTGGCTTGGCGGTGGAAAATGGAATTCAAGCCACTGGAACTCTATCCACTGGAAATCAAGCCATTGGAACACTATCAGCGGCAGGTATTGATGCCATTACGATCTTTGCCGTTGATCGGGTGGGTGGAAATGATGTTCAACTCAATGAGAACGATGTTCCTGTAAAATCCACTTTTGAACTTTTCTGTTCTTCAGTGTTATATTCCTGGTTTTTTAGCACAATGTCGTTCCTTGTTTTGGTGATTTTGTGTGTTTTCCTTCTCTTTTATATGCGGTCGAGGAGGAAAGAGTATCAGATCGGAGTAATTTTTAACAGTTTTCCATTTCGTTTTTTTGTTATCAACAAAGAAGGTCGTATTCTTTTACACAATATTGGTAAAGGATCGCCGTTATTGACTGAAGATGTACGAACACTTGACAATGTTATTCATGAAGGTGTTCGCCAGCTCATGATGGAAAAGACCCGGAAGGTGATTCAAACCGGGCATTCCGATATTGCAACATATGCCTTTGAGGAAGAGGAAACCCGATCCGCACTCATTTCCCGCTTGCCGGATACCTTATTCGGTTGTCCCGTCGCTATTTGGATTTCACAGGATATCAGTGAATTGCAGAAAACCCGTGATGAGGTGAAAGAGAAAGAGGATATTTATCACCGTATGCTTGATTCCATTGACGATGGTGTTATTTCAACCGATGAATCGGGGCGAATCGTCATGATGAACCCTGTCTCCGAAAGCGTGATTGGAGTCCAGGAAAAAGACGCGACTGGTTTAATTCACGATCAGGTATTCAAGATACTCAATGCGGACAATGGTTTGCCTGTGACGTCGCCGATATGGAAAACACTCAAAACGGGTGAAACCACAGAGTTGAGCAATCATTCGAGTATCAGGTCAAGAGACGGTTCTTCTCTACACTATATCTCGTATAAAGTGACTCCAATTCGGAATTTGCAGGGAAAACTTATCGGTTCCATTTTGGTATTTCATGACGTTACGGAAGAGTATCGGCACCGTAATGAAATGCAAAGAGAGCTTACAAACTGGAAAACTGCGGCCCGTATGGCGCATATCTATAATTTCCGTTTTAAAATATCGACATGTGAAGTCTTTGGTAATGATAGCGTCGTAGAGATATGGCCGATCCGAAATGGTCGGGCCGTTCCGGCGAAAGAATGGATCTATTCAGAAGATTTACCCCAATGGCGAAGTTCCTGTCAATCGGTACTGGAAGGCAAAAAACTTCAGGAGTCTTTTCAATACAGGGTTCTTCAAGAAGGAAACATGCGGTATTTCCGTGGTATTATTCGTTGTGATCGGGAACATTCCGATGAAATGTACGGATTGATTCAGGAATTTACAGATGTTATTCGGGAACAGGAAAAACTGACGGCAACACAGAAATTTTGGTCGACTTTTGTTAATACGATTCCCGCCATGTTCTTTATCAAGTCTGTGTCGAAAGGCTTCCAATATCAGCAATGTAATGTGCGATTTGCGGAATTTTATGGGCGGTCGTTAGAACAGATTATTGGCAAGACAGACGCAGATATCGCTCCAAGCAGCGAAGAGTTGGAACATTTCCGCAAAATCGATCAGAGTATCATTGAAAGTGGTAAAACGCAGGATTTCTATGAGTCGGTGTATGGAAATGATGGTCAATGTCATTATGTGCATACGATTAAAACTCCTGCCAAGGATATGGATGGTAATCCGATTTTGATCGGTATTTCCGTAGACGAAACCGAAGAACATACGCGTCGTGTTCAGTTACAGACTCTTTTGCGTAACTGGGATATTGTATCGGATCTCGCACGGATTGTTACCTATCGAATCAATTACAAGACATGGGAAATAACCGGGAGTAAACTTCTCTCGGAATTCTGGCCTGCTAAAGACGGTAAAGCACTTGAGGCACGTGAATGGGTTTATCTGCCCGATGTCGGACTTTGTGAAGAAAATTATTCAGATGTTATTAGTGGAAAGCTCAATAAGGCAGTCTTCGTCTATCGGGTTGTTAAAGAAGACGGAATGCATTATTATCGTATTTTTGTCCATAAATTGCCTGAAAATCCCGATGAAATTACCGGTATAATCCAGGATGTCACGCAGTTCATTGTTGTTCAGAATCAGAAGGACGCCTTACTTGCCATATGGCGTAAATTAGTCGATTCGGTCCCGGCTATTTTCTATATTAAAGATATTGACAACGATTTCCGCTATTTGCAGTGCAGTCGTAAAATTGTCGAAATTTTTGACCGCGAACCGGAAGATATTATCGGTCATTCCGATATGGAACTCTTTTTCAGTCGTCAAGACGCGAATTTGATTCGGAATAATGATATTCAAGTGATGATCTCCGGTGAAACGCAAAAAATGGTTGAATTACTTCAGGATTACAAGGGAATGGTTCATCGTTTTGAATCGACCAAAATTCCTGCGAAAAACGAATTTGGACATTCCATTTTAATCGGAATGACTTTGGAAGTTACTGAAATGCAGGAACTTCTGGAAATACGTAATGTTATTTCCACCGCGTTCGAAATACTCTTCTCCGTCGTTGATCTTGCCGAAGGACTTCGGAGTATTTTGAAACAGGTTTGCGATTTTATCGGCTTTTCACGTGCCTATATTTCCTTTCTCGATGATACCACAAATACGATACACATTTATACAAGCTATATTCCGGAAGGTGAAACCTCTCTCTTTAATAGCCTGATATTTCCTATTGATGAGGCAAGACGAGCGCCATGGTATCAAATTCTGAACGATTCCAATCGGGAAAGTGTTTTCGATTGCGATTTTTCCAGCGAGGAAGACCGTAAAAGAGCACAAATTCACTGTCCTGCTATTTTGGCAAAATATCAAGATTGTGATATTCGCGGTGCCCATATCAATTATATCAACGTCGATGGTACTCCTTGGGGAAGTGTTGGTTTTATTACACAAAATGGACCACTCAAAAAGCTTTCGAAAAATGAAACCCGAATGTTGGAGATGATCGCCCATATTATTGAGTTGGCTATCTATCATAAAAAAGTCTATGAAAAGATGGAAATTGCGGCCAAAGAAGCTCAGGCGGCGAATAAGGCGAAAAGCTTCTTCCTGGCTTCCATGAGTCATGAAATTCGAACACCTTTGAATGCGGTGATTGGATTTGCCGATATGTTGCGGGACGAAAATTTGGATCCCGTTCTGCAACAGGAATATCTGTCTAATATTACCTTTGCAGGGAATGCTCTGCTTCAGATGATCAATGATATCCTGGATCTTTCGAAACTGGAAGCAGGTCAAGTCGTTTTCGTAACGGAAAAAACAGATATGGCAGACTTCTGTTATAAAATAGCATCGTTATTCACTCATAGTGCCGATCTGAAGAATTTGAAATTGACTTCTACTGTTGCCGATATGCCTCAAGTGTATCTTGATCAGTTGCGAATGCGTCAGATATTGTTCAATCTGGTAGGAAACGCGATCAAGTTCACAAGTACGGGAGGAGTCAAGATCGTTGTGGACTTCGAGCCGGTTTTAAAAGATGAATGTACCTTGTTCCTCAGTGTTGCCGATACTGGAATGGGGGTTGCTTCCGAAGACTGTTCCCGTCTTTTCGAACCTTTTGTTCAATTGACCCGAATGCGGGGAACCAATTCCATCAATAATGGAACCGGACTTGGATTGCCCATCGTCAAAAAAATGTTGACACAGATGGGTGGAACAATTACCTTGGACAGTATCATCGGCAAGGGGTCGATTTTCAAAATAACGATTCCTCATGTCAAGATGGATCCGATTCCTGTATCCAGTGGACCATCGGAAAATCCCGTTATGGCATTGTGTCCGTCCGATGAGGCTCCCCGTATCCTGTTGGTTGATGATATGGCTGTTAATTTAAAAATCCTTTCTTCCATCTTAAAACGTTTACAGGTTTACCACGAAACAGCTTCCTCCGGTAAATACGCCTTGGAATTGCTTAAACATGGATGTTTCAATATCGTCATGACCGATCTTGTGATGCCGGAAATGAACGGAGAAGAACTTGCAAGAATAATTCGGGCAACTCCCGAATATTCCAATATCAAAATAGCTGTTATTACGGCGGAACATGACCAATCCACTTATGATCGGACTTTGTTTGATCGTATCATGGAAAAGCCGATTTCACGTAATGCAATGTATGATTGTATATTTATGGGTAGTGAACATGAACAATGAAAATTCCCTGGAAAAACTCCGTGAAATGGCCATTCAATTGCTGGAAAGTCAACCTTCCAGTGTGGAACTCAATATATGGGGTAATAATGTTAAAGATCTCCTGCAAGAATTGAATATTTATCATATTGAGTTGGAGCATCAAAACAACGAACTTGAACGCGTGGAAAGAGAGCTTGCCGTTTCACGGGATGAGTATGTTGAGTTGTTCGAAAACGCTCCGATAGGGTGTGTTATCATCGATCGGGAAGGCAAAATTTGTAAATTGAATCGAACGTTCATCGACCGTTTTGTCCCTTTGCATAAAAAGGATGTCTGCTATGAAGGAATAAGTTTCAGCGAATTTATTTGTCCGGAATTTCAAAACTCTTTTTATCTCTATTGTCATATGTTGAACAAGCCGGGCGTTCCACTTCCACTGGAACTCAAACTTTATGACCGGTTCAACAATCCCTGTTATGTTATGATTACGGCAGGAGCCCGCAGTAAAGATCCCCAGTATTATCGGTTGGCCATCAGTGATATTTCCATGCAGAAAAAGCTGGAGACACAACTTGTTATGGCACGAGATAAAGCCGAAGAAAATGACAGGAAAAAGTCCCTGTTCCTCACCAATGTCAGTCATGCCATGCGGACTCCTTTAACTACGATTATCGGATTTATCGAACTGCTTGATAATCAGCATCTCAATTACAATACCATGAACGAGTATTTCGATGCGATTAAACTGGCGGGAAAAATGTTGATGTCGTTAACCAATGAAATCATGGAACTCTCGACTCTGGAAAACGGTACGGTTCCGTTACAGTTTTCCAATACCAATGTCAAGAAGATATGCGACGAACTTGTTACTTTGGTTCAAAGGGAAATCAAGGCCAAGAATGTTCTGATTCGGAATGAAATGGAAAAAATTCCTGTTTTATGGACTGATCAAATTCGATTACAACAGATGATATTCGCCATTCTAAAACATGCTGCTGAAAACGCAATGGAAGGAACCGTGGTCATTCGCGGACAATATGTTTCCAACGATAAGGTGGCCGGGTTCCTCCGTCTTGAATTTTCCGGACGAAATATCTTCTCCGGCGAATCCAATCTTGATATGTCTATCCAAAGAAAACCGGTCGCTCTGAATTGTGCCGGACTTGATTTTTTCCTGGCTCGTCAGATCATCAAAATGTTGAATGGCAAGATGATTTGGATTCATCCACTTGATTCTCTTCGTGTGGAAATCCCCATTAAAATTTCCTATAGTACAGCCCCTTTCAATAATGAAGAGCGAAAGAAAACTGATGTTCAATTTTCTCCCCGGACTTGTCTCCTCGTTGACGATGTGGTTATGAATCTGAAAGTGCTTAGTGCCATCATTAAATTGATGAATTGTGTGCCAACTCTCGCTAATTCCGCACAGGAAGCTCTTGAACTCATCAAAAAAAATCACTATGATTTCATTATGACCGACTTGTGGATGCCCGAAATGAATGGCGAAGAACTAGCCAGTATGGTTCGACAGGATCATGAATACGACGATATTCCCATCTTCGCCGTAACTGCCGACGTTGAATATAATAATAATTTCGATATGGACTTTTTCGAAAAAACCATCATCAAGCCTGTTAACATCGATAAAATTAAAAAATTGTTTGTCACGATGGAAGCGGAGTCACAAGTTAAAGGTTTAAAAGAATCAGAATAAGGAACTTCTAAAATGAATGAAGTAAAAGAGGAAATTGTAAAGGACCCGGAAGAGAAAACAGAAATCGCCGAAGCTACGAATATTACGGAAACAAAAACAGACTCTGTAGATCTCAACGCGGAATCGTCAGAAACGGACATGGACGCGAAAGGGAAGACGACCGACTCGGCCTATATCGAAAACACGGAAGCTGGAGGAGTCAATAAGAATCAGGCGAAATTCCCCATTGTTGGTATTGGAGCTTCCGCAGGTGGTCTGGAAGCGTTACAGGAATTCTTCGATAACATGATTCCGGATCCGGGTGCGGCTTTTGTTGTGATTCAACATCTTTCGCCCGACTATAAAAGTTTTATGGGGGAATTGCTCGGACGCCATACCACGATTCCGATTCAGGTCGTTGAGGACAAGACGAAGATCGAGATCAATCATATTTATCTTATTCCTCCCAAAATGAATATGACGATTCGCGGCGGTATGCTGTATTTAAAGGAAATTATTGGTCGAAGCCTTAATTTGCCGATCGATATTTTCTTTCGGTCTCTGGCCGAGGATCAGCAGAATAACGCGGTCGGTATCATTCTGTCCGGTACTGGTTCCGATGGTACTCTCGGTATTCGAGCCATTAAGGAATTCGGTGGCGTTACCATGGTTCAAGACGACCAGACCGCTAAATTCGATGGTATGCCCCGAAGTTCCATTTCTACCGGTATGGTCGATCTCGTCCTTTCTCCTGACGATCTGGCCAAAGAACTTGCCAGTTACATCAAACACCCGATTATTAATCATACCAGTACGGTCGAAGATCAGTTGATGCAGAACCAAAGTCTGTTTAACAAGATCATCGCTATTTTGCACGAAGCTAAAAATGTTGACTTTTCCACCTATAAACAAAATACAATCATACGTCGTCTCGAAAAACGTATTTCCATTAACCGGTTCGTCAAGGTTATCGATTATGTTTCCTATTTGGCCGCAACCCCCAAGGAAATTAGTGCCTTGTTCAATGATTTGCTTATTGGTGTAACACGCTTCTTCCGCGATGAAAAAGCGTTCGAAGTGCTCGCCGATTCCATTCTCCCCTCTGTCATTGAAAAGCATACGGACAAGAGCGAAATTCGTGTTTGGGTTCCCGGTTGCTCCACCGGGGAAGAAGCCTATACTATTGCGATCCTTATTAAAGATTATATGCTCAAAAACAGCATTCTCAACGATGTCAAAATATTTGCCACTGATATCGACGAAGATTCGTTAAATTATGCAGGAACCGGGTTCTATCCGAATAATATCTCCGCCGATGTGCCTCCGAAATATCTCGCAAAATATTTCGTTCGACATGACAACGGTTACCAAATCAATGACAATATTCGTCGTATGATTATTTTCGCGCGCCATAATGTGATTGACGAACCGCCATTCTCTAAACTCAATATGGTTTCCTGCCGTAATCTTTTGATCTATATCGACATTGAAACACAACAGAAAATCCTGTCAACGTTCCATGTCTGTCTGAAGCCCGATGGCATTTTATTTCTCGGATCCAGTGAATCGCTCGGTAAATTAACTGATGGTTTCGATATCCTTGACAGTAAAGCGAAAATCTTCAAGAAACGAAATCGGTTCAAGCCCGAATTCTATCCCACTTCTTCCATGAGTATGCCACTTCATCGAAATCGAACCGAATCGTCCCTTCAAAATACGGGTAACCTGCTGAAACAGGGAAGTCGTCACCTGAGCTACGTTTTCGAAGATATCGTCAACGCGTTTTTGCCCCCTTCGGTAATCATCGATTCCAATTATAATGTTCTTTACTTTATTCGAAACGCAGGCGAATTCCTCCAGTTGCCCTAGGGGGAAATGACCTCGAATCTTCTCAAAATGCTCCCGAAGGAAATCGGAGTGGCCGTATCAAGTGTCATTCGTCGTGCCGAGAAAAAGAGCGGTGAAATTATCTCCATGGAAATGGTGACACAAAAACAGCAGTTGAATATTATCTGCAAACGGGTTATTACTTCCGATGATGATTTCCCTTGTTATTATATCAGTTTCGCGGAAGAGCCTGTTAAGGACATTACGCCCATCGATAAAAAGAGTATTCCAATCGACCTGACCAATCAGTATCAGGAACGAATTGAAGAACTCGAACGAGAAATTCAACACAAAAACGAAAGCCTTCAGGCAACGGTTGAAGAACTCGAAACAAGTAACGAAGAATTACAGTCAAGTAACGAAGAACTTATTGCCAGTAATGAAGAATTGCAGAGTACAAACGAGGAATTGCAGTCGGTCAACGAAGAACTTTATACGGTCAATGCCGAACATCTGCGAAAGATCGAGGAAATGACCGAGTTGAATTCCGACTATGACAACTTGTTGAGTAATACCCGAATCGGAACAATGTTTCTCGATAAGAATTTGGTCATTCGTAAAGTCAGTAAGGTCGCTAGCGATATCACGAATATCCTTCAGGCGGATGTTGGACGTCCTATCCATCATTTGGCGTTGAGATCACTTTATTCGACCTTCTTGAATGACATTGATTCCGTGAATGATACCTTGCAGAGTATCGAACGTGAATTGTCGTACCAGGATAAAGTGTACTTCATGCGAATGGTTCCCTATCGTGCCCAGGGAAATCTGGTCAAGGGAATTATTATCACGTTCATTGAATTCTTCGCCCTAAAAGGTTCTTCTGAAAAATCCACCACCGAAGAAAAGTAATTATAAGCCCCCTTGGAGTTTTACGAAAATGCTCCAAGGTAACTGCCATCCTGTTTAAGGGTCTTATTGGGATATTGCACCTGAATAAAAAACGTTGTAAAATAATTTTCTCGTCCAAAGATCTCGTCAAGCATGACCTTCAAACAAGGCGCACTGAATTTGTGCGAAGTGCAAGTTGTTTTGTACTAAAAGCCTAAAGCCAATGGAAGGAAGCAGATCGCTATTTTATTTTTTTGCTATTTTCTTGTTGAAATTCATAATGTTTTAATTATAATACTATTAAATGGGTGGCGTAACCTGTAAATAATTACTATTTCAGGTACTTAACAAAAGGAATTACTTTATGATACAAAAGACACAATGGACACTATTACTTTTTCTGTTTTTATTCATTGGGAACGGTATTTCCGAAAAGAAGAGCGAAGTGTATGGCGATGAAACGAAGCCGAATGTCATTCTTATAATGACGGACGATCAAGGTTATGCCGATTTGGGATGTTACGACGCGAAAGATTTTACGACACCAAATATCGACAAACTGGCAACAGAAGGACGTCGATTCACAAATTTTTATGCGGGTTCGACAATTTGTTCTCCGTCCCGAGCGGCACTCATGACCGGCTGTTATCCGCAACGGGTCGGAATAGATCATTTTGTTTTCTTTCCGACTAAAGGTGAAAATCCCGGACCGGGTAAAACAGGTTTGAATCCCAATGAATTTACCATGGCGGAAATGTTTAAACAGGTGGGATATCGAACCGCTTGTGTTGGTAAATGGCATTTGGGAGACGCAAAGCCTTTTCTCCCGTTGCAACAGGGGTTCGATGAATATTTCGGACTTCCTTATTCCAACGATATGAAAAACGGCGAGTCCGCTCCGAAAAGTGACATTCGTACCGGCTTTCCGCCTCTACCACTTTACGAGGGTGAAAATGTTATCGAGACAGAACCCGATCAACGTTTTCTGACACACAAATATACCCAAAGAGCGATTGATTTTATCAAAAAAAACAAAAGCCGGCCATTCTTCCTTTATTTACCGCACTCCATGCCGCATGTACCGCTCCATCCGCATCCGGATTTTGCGGGTAAATCGAAAAATGGTATTTATGGTGACGTCATTCAGGAGATTGACTGGAGCGTTGGAGAAATCGTCAGGACAGTTAAAGAAAACGGTCTCGACGAAAAGACGATTATCATTTTTACCTCGGACAACGGTCCCTGGCTTTCCATGCTTAAACATGGCGGAAATGCAAAACCACTTCGCGACGGTAAACAGACGAAATACGATGGGGGCCATCGTGTTCCCTGTATCATTCGATATCCCAAGGTTATACAGCCCGGTACCGTTGGCGACGAGATAATCAGTTCCATTGATTTTCTTCCTTCGTTTGCCTCTTTGGTCGGTTCACCGCTTCCCAAAAATCGCGTGATTGATGGAATAAACGTCTGGCCTTATCTTTCCGGAAAAAGCTCCGTATCGCCGCGAACGACCTATTTTTATAATACGAAGGTGGTTCGTAAAGGTCCGTGGAAACTGTTCTTGCCAGGTAAATATCCCGAGTTCAACGAGGAATCAGGTCAGTACAAAAGTGTCAAATATTCCCATGAACGACTCTATCGTCTTACAGAAGATATTTCGGAGCAGAAAGACGTTCACGAATCGTATCCGGACGTTGTAAAAGAATTGAAATCACTGCTTGAAAAGTACGATAAAGATATCAAGACAAACGGACGTCCCCTGGGTCATCTTGATGACATACAAACGACCGCCGCAGTCAAACCGGATACAACGGGCCTTCCCAATATCCTTTGGCTTACCCTTGAAGATATCAATCCGGATTTTGGCTGTTACAATCATCCCGATGCGGTAACGCCCGCGATAGATCGACTTGCGTCTCAGGGAATGAAGTACTCGACGTGCTGGTCGACTTTTCCAGTATGTGCTCCGGCGCGAACTTCACTTCTTATGGGAATAAGCGCTGGAACAATGGGAGGACATCATATGCGATCCCTTTCCTCAATTCCACGATCACTCAAACCGTATCCTCAACTTTTGCGTGAACGGGGATATTATACGACCAATAACGCCAAAACCGATTATAACGTCGATGTTGATCTGAAAAAGTTATGGGATCAATGTGGTAAAAAAGCCCATTGGAAAGACTGCCCAAAAAATCAGCCGTTCTTTTCGGTATTCAATATTGAAATAACACATGAATCGCAGATTCGTAACGAGAATACACTCGAAGTGGCCCGGCGGCATGATCCTGCAAAATTAAAAGAGTATCCGCCCTATTATCCGGACGATCTCGTTATTCGTAAAGACCTTGCGCAATATCATGATCGTATTACACAAGCGGACGATATTGTGAAACGTCATTTGGACGAACTTGAAAAGGCGGGTCTTGCGGAAAATACAATTGTCTTCGTCTTCGGAGACAACGGCGGCGGTATGCCTCGTGGAAAAAGAGTCGTATTGGATTCCGGCTTGCGTGTTCCTGTCATTGTTCGTATTCCCGGGAAATTTAAACATCTTGCACCTCCGGAATATCAAAAAGGAGGAACAAGCGAACGTCTGATTTCATTTATCGATTTCGCGCCAACTCTCCTTTCTTTGGCTGGAGAAAAAGCCCCCCAAACGATGGAAGGGAAGGCGTTTATGGGAAAATTCGATGCCGGACCGCAACAATATATTTACGGATATCGTGATCGTATGGACGAACGTTACGATTGTTCTCGTGCGATTCGAAGTGGCGAGTTTCTACTCGTTTTGAATTTTTATCCCTCCATTATTCCTGGAGCGGAAAACGATTATATGTATCAGACACCAACAACTTCTTTATGGCGACAGTATTATCGTGAAGGTAAATTAAATCCGATACAAAGCCTTTTCTTTGAAACGAAACCGTTCGTCGAATTATACAAGGTTGCGGACGATCCGTATCAAGTTCATAATCTCGCTGGACTACCGGAATACAGTAAAATCGAAAAAAATATGTTTGACGCGCTTAACAAGCGTCTTATCGCAAATGGTGATCTTGGTATTATGCCCGAGTCCGTTTTTCAGGAACGCTCGGAAAACTCGACGCCTTATGAAATGGGACGGCACTCAATGAAAATCATTGAAAATATCTTTAATATCGCTTCGGAAGTCAACACAAAAACAAACCGACTAAATGTAATGCGTAACGATCCGAAAATCCTTGCCGGAATGTTGAAACTGGCAGAATCCCAAAATGAACTTCCTTCGTATTGGGGAACGGTTGGTTTATTGAATCTTCTTGTCTCGTCCTCCGGAAAAGACGGAACCACCCCTGTAACGGAAACAGAACAACTCTATTCAAAAATACGAAATGAACTCGTTAAACGACTGAACAGCAGATTTCCGATTGTACGTATTCCGGCAGCAGAGGCGATGGGACGGTTCGGAACGATGGATGATGTAAAACAAGCGTCTGCCGCTCTTGCTGCGATAGTCGAATCGGATGGAGATTCACCATATCGGTTAATGGAAGTACTTCATGCCGCCGATTCTTTTGCCGAGAGAATGCCCGATCAATATGTATCCGTCTTTACCGGAGTAAAAGCCCCTTTCGGGACTTCACCGCGAATCGTACCTGTTTTCAATAAAATCAACGATAGTATTACCAAAAAAAGATCGCGTTCGAAATATTACTCTAAGACGCTATGATATTACCATTTTCAAACGTTTGAAAATTCAGTAACCATTCATGAACAATTTTGGAACCACGGATATCACGGATAAACACAGATAGTCTGTCGTAAAATACAA
>CAYUAP010000075.1:0-1754 GCA_964442735.1 uncultured Planctomycetaceae bacterium
GCCTGCCGTCAGGCATGGCGTCCGCGCTCCCGGGAAATGCCGCATTTATAACGTCCTAAAGTATAAAACATCATTGTTTATAGCTGTATCTTTCCTGTTTTAGTCCCTTGCTAGTGAATAACATGAAATTTATATTCCGGATAAAACCAGGGAAAGTACAATTTGAGTCAATTAAATTCAATTTGAGTCAATTAAATTCGAGAAGGACACAATTATTTTTTCTTCCAGGTAGAAAGATCGATAACAGATATAGTACCGGGCAGGTCAACTTTTGTATTCTTCAGACCGGGGAAAGGCCAATCGAAGTTGGCGATAATCATTTTACCATCCACGACCACACATTCACACGGTTGATCAAGAGAACCGTCATTTCCATCGGTATCGCCATTAATCGCCAGAATTTTGATTTGGGCTTTTTGGCCTTTTGGAACCGGGGCAAAATACCGAATTGCATTGGCCATGGAATCGTTAATAAAAACGAGATCGGTTTTGGCATCGTAGTAGATTCCATCGCAGCATTGGAAGACAGGGTCATCTTTATCAATACCTTCGGGCTTTTGTGGATCATAGATACAGATTGTGTTCTCTTTGGTATATTTTCCATCTTTATCAGGATAAATCGCGAACATTTGTCCATTACCGAAATGTCCGAAATAGATAACGCCTGTCTTGGAATCAACGGTCATGCCATCGGCGCCTCCATCGTCTCCACGTCCGATTTTATAAACGTCCTTCATAACCAGCATGTGGGAATCTTTATCTGCTGGCTTGAGTTGAATAGCTTTAACGCCCTTGGTTCCGGCCTTCAATATTTCTTCTTTATCAAAATTCCAGATTCCTCCACAGCCGATGATTTCTTTTGATTTGGGATCTTCCGTATCAAGAGCGGTATCCGTTATGTACATTTTATCTTTATACCACAAAATGGCATTGGCCAATTTTAGACCGCGAACAACAACCTGGACCTCTCCTGTTGGTTCTCCGTTTTTCATAATGACGCGCAGAATACGCGACGAATAATTTTTATCATAGAAATACTGATTATCACAAACATAAAGATTACCGTCCGGACCGAAATCAAGTCCCATCGGACCGCACTGTCCCGTCTTTTTAAGAACCGGATAAACAAGAACAACTTTATAACTGCCATCCATATTCAGTTCGACAAGATAACCACCCTGATGCGAATTTTCTTTTATCTTTTTTTCGTTCTGAAGACTGAAATTAGGAACGTTTAAGAAAATCTTCCCGGTTTTTTCACAAACGGTTAAACCATCGACATTGTAAAGGCATGGGGCCATTTTGGCAAAAAGAGTTGGCTTGAGTTGACCTTTATCGGCCGCTCTTAATTCGGACGACGCCATGATTACCAGCGTCATAACGATACAAATCGTTAATACAACTTTTTTCATCTTCATTCTCCTTCATATTAATATTGTCCTAAAAAGGGATACATTCCTTTATTTTTTAATTTTAACACGTCTTTTTTCGATAGTCAATCACTCGAAACATGAATAATTTTATAATTTTTTAATCTCAAAAAATAAATGCTTTTATTTACAACCGCAGGTATACTACAGGATGTTTTCAATTGTGTCATTTCGACCGTCCAGATAATATGCAGTCGATGACTGTTTGGGGGATAACAATTCCGACTACACCTTCATCCATGGCTTGACGGTAGAGGGTGTTTTGAAGACGATATCTGTAGACGATACCTGTAATGACGATACCTGTAATGACGATACCTGTAA
>CAYUAP010000075.1:1854-25719 GCA_964442735.1 uncultured Planctomycetaceae bacterium
TCACAATACCTGTAATCACAATACCTGTAATCACAATACCTGTAATCACAATACCTGTAATCACAATACCGGTAGTGATGATACCTGTAGTGACGAAACAGAAATTTCAAACATTGATAAATACCAATATCATTCCGATCTGGAGTATATCTTCACTTCATCATTATCTTCACTTGTAACCATTCACGAACGATTTTGGAACCACGAATATTACGGATAAACACAGAGAGTCTGTCGTAAAATATAATATTTTACAATAACAAACGAAACATTTTTATCGATGATAATAAATAATTTTATTATAAAAAAGTTTGTATGCCAAAATACTATCCGTGAAAATCAGTGTTATCCGTGGTTTCACTTTATATCCGTGAACGGTTATCTTCGCTTCATCATTATCTTCGCTTCATCATAGAGAGACGAAGGCCGCGTTTGGCGTCCGCTTCTTTTTTGGACTGTCGTTTATCAAACTCTTGTTTTCCCTGGCACAGTCCCAGCAGAACTTTTGCCCGTCCTTCTTTAAAATAAAGACGAAGTGGAACTAATGTCAGACCTTTATCCTGTCCTTTACGAGCGAATCGGTCAATTTCGCGTTTATGAAGAAGTAATTTACGAGGGCGTTTCGGCTTGTGATTCATTTTACCAGCCTCAAAATACTCGGGAATATCACATTCATACAACCACACTTCTCCACTTTTTATTCGAGCAAAAGCCTCAGACAAGGAAACAGTTCCATTTCGCAGACTCTTAACTTCACTGCCGACCAGAACCATACCGCACTCCAATGAATCCAAAATATTATATTCATGTCGGGCTCGTCTGTTTTCAGATACAACCCGATCTGCAGAATTTACCCTTTCAGGGGTCGTTTTTTGTTTCTTTTTCGCCATGATATAAATTAACTCACTTTCTATTCGTTAAAAGAACACGTGGCTTAATTATCAATTCCATAAAAATACAAAAGGAAATTGGAATAAAAACCAAAACAGGAATCCAGGCAGCTAGTACTGGGTCGTATTCTGCCAAAAAATAGGCACTGACATATTGCAGTCCTATATAAATAAAGGTTATAAAAATACAAATAAAAATATCCCTTGACATTTTATTGACATTTCTAAAAAAGATTAAAGGAAGACAGAAAAAAAATGGAAGCATATCTATCACTGGACGCACTATCCGATTATGTATGCTTGCCAATAATTCTTTTTTGGAAAAATGAAGACTGTCATTGTGACTAGCTCGAATCAAATCCATTGTGGAAGCATATCGAACCCATTTATCTCCGATCATCATAACGTCAAAAGGTAAACCACTAACCAAAAAACATTCATCAGGAGCTAAAAAATCAGAATGATCCATCGGTGTCAACAAATAATCATTAACCGACTTCTTCTTGAGAATCTCAAGAGGTTTCGTCACCTTTTGTATTAACCAGCCCGTCTGATGTTTGTCATTGGCTAATTTGTATATCGCTTTTTGTGCATATAATTTAGTTCCATGAACAGAAAAAGCATTGGGAAATGTTAATATCGGATCGATTATCTCCTGATTAGCACGTACAGCACTCTTTCCCGCTAAACGAATGTTTGTTATATAATCCTTCATTTGCTTCACTGAAACCGATTGATCTTTTTCAAAATATTCGTCCGGAGTACGTATGATTTCTTCTATATTTCTTGGAACTACAATTTCTCTAATTACAAGGAACAGTAAAGAATAAAAAAACGCTGTGGCAAAAAGAGGCAATAACAAACGTAATCGCGATACACCATTGGCCATTAACGCGATCATTTCATTACTGTGATCCATCGTTTTGAGCATGGTTATAGCTACAATTAAAAATAAAAATGGCGCTATCATATTCAATAAAGGAAATGAATGTGCTATATAGTATTTTAATATGATTACAATTGTATTTACGGTGTCTGTTCTTCCGACAAAACTATCAAAATTACTGAATAAATCAATGACCATATAAAATAATAATATTAGCAGACACCATAAAGCCAATAAAAAAGTAAACTTCCTTGCTATATATCGATCCATTATTGTCATTGTTTTTCAATCCTTTTATTCATTTATTAATTGAGGTTTATACCATGTTTTTTGCTTCTTCTCGCGGTTTATCAGTCTTTATTCGTTGGTGTCTAAAAACCATGCTTTTTTCCGTATCAAATTGCCCTCTTGAAATATTTCATAGAAACGAAGGGGCTTTTCTCTTTCTGTCAGGGATGCGGATAAATCAGAAGCAATGAAATCACAATCAGATTCTTTGTTTGCAAAATCGACCTCCTCGGAGGCGGCCAAACAGGCATTGACATTATCAGACTGTAATACGTTTAAAACTGTTTCCGGTATCGTTACCATCGCAAGTGAATATTGCTCTTTTTCATTATTTAACCGAAGGGTTATATTTTTTGTGCCTGTTGTATTATAGATGTAATACAGAACAAGGGAAGAAGAATTTCGCTGAATTGTATTTATTTTACCATCGCCCCAATCAATGGTCCATTGGGATATTTCAATGTTTTGACAGGAAAAAGCATTAACCGAAAGACGAACGAACAATATATCATCCATTACCGTTTGTTCCAATTGTGAAACAATAACAGGAGTGGTTGATTCTATCTGAAAACATTGGGTCGTATCGGTGTATTTACCAAACTGGTCCATTACACGTAATGTAACTTCCAACTGATTGTTTACCGGACTGTAGTCGTTCACGTTCAGATAGTAAATGCCTTCTCCTTCAATAAATGAATCTGTTCCGGGCAGTTTCCATAAATAGATTAGATTCGAACCGTCTTCCTCGTCCGAAGACATTAAACCCGATAAAAAAACCGTTGTTCCATATTGCAGGGAAGGACCGTTCGAGGAAGTCAAGACTGCTACAGGCATTTGATCGATTCGGGTTGATTGATCGAACAGAAAAACCTCGGTGTCATAATAGTATTCACCACCCTGGACCTGAAGTTTAAAATCATAACTTGTTTCAAACTTCAATCCGGTAACCATAATATCCGTATTTTGAGAAATATCTTCATATTGATACCAGATATTATCATCCGCAGTCGATTCTTTATAGTATAAAATGTAACCACCGGCATGGGCCACGGACGACCAACTTAATTCAATTGAATACCAGTCAATGTCAATAACACTAAAGTCGGAGGGTTGTTCCAATGACGAAGGATTAACAATAACCGTGATAATCGTATCCGAATAACATCCCAGTGAATTGATGGCACGAACAGAAACCGTATAGGTTCCTGGCGTTAAAGTCGTTTTCAACAGAAGACGATTGGATTCAATTTGAAAATCTGTGTTATTCGATTCCCCTGTTTCATCGACCAGGACATAGACAATATCACTGTCACCATTGGGATCCACAACACTCAAGGTCCCGATTTCCGTTCCTGCCGATACTCCATAGGCTATTTCCCAAGATGATAACGATATTGCCCCTGGTACGTAAAGAGGATCGGTATAATTCGGTAAAATAGTGAACGATAAAATATATTCATTATTGTCTTCGTTCGATTCATCGACACTGTTTTCACTATCAAGTTTAATCGTAATCGTATGATTTCCAATAGAGAGATTGGTTATGGCTATGGTTTTACAGGCCCCTGTTCCATAGATATGATTGGTGGATACCGATACAACTTTCCATAAACTGTCATCGCAAAAAACGGAGATATAATAGGGATCCGTATCGGCTCCAGCCATTCCTATATTGACCCAGGAGAAAAAGAGATAAATATTATCCGACTGTCGAAATTCTGTTTTGACCACAAGACCATCCTGGCCAATAGTCATATAGGCTGCTGCAGGCCAGTTCGCGATTTTTTCAAAATACAGGTCCGGTAATGGGAGTACGGTAATGGAATAGGCTCCCAAACTTCCGTAGTCAGAATAACCTGTTTCTGAAGGAGTTCCACAGCCACAACCTTCCACTGAAAAATAATAATCTCCCGATAGATCTTCCAGGGAAATATAAATAGAGAGTGTTTCTTCCGTATCGTAAATAGTCAGTAAATTGTAATTGGAATCGTATAATTTAACGAGAACATCCAGATTCGTAATACCTTCCAAACCACCGATGCGTAAAAAAGCACTTAATCCGGAAGTCGAAAAAGAAAACAGATCGATATCGGAACTCTGTTCAATTATACCGGACATGGAAGTTTCACTGTTCAGATTCCCCAGGATACCGATGGAACATTCGGTATCTGAAAACGAGTCGGCGTAATCGTCGGTACGAAATCTCAATTTACTTGATAAAATCGCTACTTCATCCTGTGAAGTTACCGTGGAACTGCCATAAATATGGGCACCTTCATATTCTCCCTTGCTCCATTGAGTCAGGTTGGAATAATATCCTGTTCCCATAATGGGAGCCCAAGTCGAGGTCCCTTCATAATATTCCGTACTGGTCGATTGTGAAGAATAGCCATCATGATACAGTCCAAGAGTATGTCCCAATTCGTGTGTTGCCGACTCCGCTATATATTTGGCGGAATTAAGTAACGATTTCGAAAAAACAAAACAGGGACATTCCCGTGTCAAGGTCATTGTAAAGGAGTTTATACGTGAAATACCTCCTGCTGCCGTTACATACCAGTCATCCCAACTACCACCTATACAAACCCTTGTTCCATAAATGTTATCGGAAGAACTTGAACGATATAAAGCCGTAGACTCCGGCTCTTGTGTGGTAACATTCACCTGAAACGGCATATAGTCTTCCGATATTCGGAGCCAAACTTCATAAATAATGGCCAATTCATCAGAATTATAATCGTTACTCGAATCAATAGAAAAAACCGGCGTTGTTATAATACCTGATCCCAATACACTGTAACGTGATGTATTCCAAAAACTGCCTGTTAATGTATTTCCGGTAAAATCAAGATAAATTGTATAATTTGCCCCGGGAAGACTGTTCAATTGAAAAATGTTTTCTGCCGTGTAAAGGATTTCATCGACCATTATGGAATTACTGTCCACGGCTGTTATCAGAGAGTTGGCTGTCTCCAATTTGTTCTCTTCGGAGATCGAGGACAGATCTAAATTTGTTGCCTGTACCTCGTTCGAGATATTTGAAACATAACAGGATGAATTTAAGTCTGCCTCCTGTAGTGAATTGGAAGTCGTTAATGGAGATACTGTAGATAATAAAAAACGTTCCTCAAGTCGTTCCATTGAAAGTGATCGAACTGGAAGATGCTGTCCTTCTCTATTTCCATTTTTTATTCTGTTAATATGATATTCATTATTCCGCATTACTCAAATTCTCTATATATAACATCGGACTTTTGCCATAACACGGAAGTCCGTCCGTGTCTTGTAGTATTTCCAAACACTCTTCTCTATTATTATAACGGTATTACCATTTTTGGGAGAACTCAATAGGAAAATAATTAAAAAAAGTCGAAAATAGAAAAAATGATCATTACATAGTGTTACTGATACATATATTTAGTAACATTATATAGTAGATCTTTTATTTTTTTATTGTTTTTAGGAGGAAACAGGCTGGAATACTTGTTATTGATAAAAATAAAAATTGGTCTGGCATCAAATGATGAATATTGTTATTATTCGCATAAAGGACAATAGACTGTTGAAAAAATCAGTAGTTTTATTATTTAGGAAATGTTTTAGGCGAGTTGGAAGCTTCTTCCCTTGACACTATCACGGTTAATTATTTCCGGAGAAGGTAGTATATAATGAAGAAATCGGTATCATCAATTTTTCGGTCACCAGTATTGGGAGGCGGAATATTAAGCCTTGGATTTTATATAATGATCCAACAGGGTATGATTACCAATGAATTGGTCTGTCGTTACGCTGCGGGCCATTTTGTCGAATATATAACGGTAACGATGTTTTTTATTGGAATGGTTAGTTTATTTTGGCGTCTTCTGCAGTTGAATCATGAACGCCATTCCTTGCGATCCGGACTGATATTTCCTCCGGTTACAGATCATAAAGAAGAAATCAATCGGGTTACTTTTTATCTTGACTCGCTTCATAAAGCGGAAAAAGTACGGGGCAGCTCGCTGTTTATTCAACGTCTTCGTGATTCACTCCTCTATATAAAGAATAATGGTTCGTCGGACGATTTGGAGCAGGAGCTTCGTTATTTGGCCGATGAAGAAAATTATCGGTCTGATGCCCATTACGGTATGGTTCGAATGTTTATATGGGCAATTCCCATTTTAGGCTTTTTGGGGACTGTCATCGGTATTACCATGGCTCTTGGTAATTTGAATCTGACAGAGCTTGAAACTACAGGAAAACTTCTCGCGGCTGGTCTTCAGGTGGCTTTTGATACTACGGCCCTGGCCTTGAGTTTGGTTTTTGTCCTATACTTTTCCCTCTTTTTTGTACGCGGACGGGAATCGTTACTCTTTCAGACAATCGATCGAATGGTCGAACAGGAATTATGTGGTCGATTTCTTGGTGCCGATAAAAATGAACTCAATGGTGAACCTGAAACGATTCGACGTCTGTTGAACGCAATTATCGCATCCTTCGAGCAGTTAATGAAACGCCAGACCACATTATGGGACGAGGCTATTCGTAATGTAAACGAACGAACGACGCAAATGGCCCAAATGGCTACACAGCAGGTGGAATTGGAACTTGGGAATGTACTGTCTTCCAATTTGGATAAATTTTCCAGTTGTTTACTAGCAGGTCAGGAACATCTTCAAACGGAGACGATTCGTCCTTTAATTGATGTTCTGGAGCAGAAAACAGAAAAATTGGGGGCTTTTAAAGATCAAATGATACAGGAGGAAAATCTTCTTCTGGAGATATTACGTGCGACGGGTGAAATTACTCGACTGGAAGATCGACTCAATCACAACTTGAGTACACTGGCGGGCGTTAGCTGTTTTGAAGAGACCGTTAACAGTCTTGCGGCAACCATTCATCTACTCAATACGAAATTTAATGGAATTAATTCCGTTTCGCCCGATATTCACTTGGCCTCTTCTCCGGAACCCATCCGTCGAAATATCATTTCCGATAATTCTGCGCAGGTTATTCCCATGAATCCGGGGACCAACTGATTTCCAACTATACTGTACGACGTTATAAATTCGGCATTTCCTGGGAGCACGGACGCCATGCCTGACGGCAGGCAGGTCTCGTCCGCATACTCCAAAACAGGCGTCTCGCCTGTTTTGAAAAATAGACTTTTATAACGACCTTGAGTATAAATGTTTTTCCATAACAATTAAAACCACAGGTGCATTTTCTGATGTCGAATCGATCCAAACGAGGAAACAACAATCAAGTCGAGTTTTCCCTATTTCCGTTCCTGGCAGTTTTGCTGTGTACGATGGGAATGCTCGTCATGCTCCTTGTCCTAATGAGCCAGGGAGCCAATCATGGTGCTCCCACGACACAAGCCCCTCTAATCTCAAACGAGGCATCTACTGCCGATATGGTACGCGATAATAATATGGCGCACAATGATGATATGGCCATGGACGAATACGAGCAAATTAGTACTCAATTTAAAAGTGCCCCCCTGGAAGATATTAAAACGGAATTGGATTCGCTCTCCTGGTTTCTTGAGGAACTGCAAGGAATACATCAGCGGACCGAGACAGCACTTCAAGTGGAACGTGATCGTCTTTCTACTGCGGAACATCTTCTTGCCAAACGGGTTAAAGAACTTCAAATTTTGCAGAAGGAAGCGCTTTTGGCCACACAATCGAACGATAAAATGTTGGATAATAATGATCTTCAAAAACAGATAAAGGCCAGGCAGGAAGAAATTACCAAACTTCGTCAGGAACTTCCTCTTCTTCAAGAGAAGGTAAAAAACGCGCCTCCGAGTTACAGTATTATTCCCTATCAGGGAAAATCGGGGACCATACGATATCCTATTTATATTGAGTGTAATGTCAACGGTATTTTTTTAATGCCGGAAAAAGTACCTTTTGCGCCCGAAGATTTCCTTCTGGCCAAATATCCGGGAAATCCATTTGATATGGGAATTCGAACGGCCCGACAATTCATGATGGAAAAGGATCAAAATTCGACAGATCTCAAGAAAGAACCCTATCCGTTATTAATTGTTCGACCGGGCGGTACCGACAAATATTATGCGGCTGTAAAGGCACTCGCCTCCTGGGGAGGGGATTACGGTTATGAATTGGTCGAACAGGACTGGAAACTTGAATATCCACCGCCCGACCCGGAATTGGAACACAGGGTTCAGAATCAAATCGTACTCGCTCGAAATAATATGGCGATACAACTAGCGACAATCATGGAGGATTTAAAACGAAATGGGATTACTCTGAATTCTTCTGCAAGAAGAACTTCTACCGGAAGGACATCAAATAATATGTCGGGATATTTGGCTGGTAAAGGTGAAGGCGGACCTGCAAATAGTTTCCTTCAAAATGAATTGGGACGGAACGTTCGACTGACGCCGCTTGTTTCATCCGGCAATAACGTTTTTTCTGGTGGAGGAGCAGGTTCGTCCGACTTTACACCACTTCCGGGCTATTCCGGAGCCTTCAATCAATATGTTCAAAATGGACAGAACAATCAAAATGGCCAGAACAACCAAAATGCTCAAAATGGACAATACACTCAAAATGGACAATACACTCAAAATGGACAATACACTCAAAATGATTACAATGTTCAGAACGGACAGGGAACGGTGGAGTTCTCCAAGACGACACCAGCGTCAGGAACCTTTATGACGGTTTCGCCAACGAATGGTTCAATTGCTGCCACGGGATATTCAGGGAGTGTGCCGGGAAACACAAATTATTCGTCTTTGTCTACGGAGCAAGGAACCGGTTCTAATCTTCCGACTGCTGAAAATAATGGATCGTCAACAAACATGGCAGGAACCTTTATCCCTTCCAATAATGATTCTATTGGAGACAGGACGAGTTCAACCGGAACGGCAATATCGTCCGCAGCAGGTTCGATATCCGGAAAACCAATTGACTCCTCGGAACAGTTATTGACCATGGTTCAGCAGGAGGGAGCATTGACATCTTCTGGTTCGACTGTTTCCACGTCAACGTCGGGAACTCCTCAATCTTGGGAGACTGTTGGTAATAGTGTTTATGGTACAAATGGGGGATCACAGGCTTTGGGTACAAGTCAAACAACAACGGGCTCTGATACCGGTAATCCATCGACACAAGTTGGAATACCGGCTGGACCTGTCATTAATAAAGAGCAGAAATTTAAAGATGATAAAGATTTTGAAAAAGATCCCCATGCCGGTTTTGCGTCAAGTACAGAAATGGAGGGAGCGGTTAATTTGTCCGAATTGGCACGTCGTCCTTCGAACAGTTCTGTAGAGCGCCCTGTATTGATCGAGTGTTATGCCGATAAAATTGTTATTCCCAAACAGTCGGGATTCCGGTCGCCTCAAACGATTTCGTTACAAAACGATGGAAAAACCGTGGAAAAAGAACTTTTGGAATCGACGGTTCAATGTATTAAAGGATGGGGGTTGGCTGGCCAAAACATGTACTGGCATCCATGGATAAAAGTTAGTGTACATACGGGTGGCGAACGAACGGTACAGGGCGTTCAGCAACTGTTTCAGGCACAGGGGATTACCGTCAAACAATAGAGGATAGACAGTTTATGAAACGTAGATACACACAACGCCGACGGTCTGGGGAAAATAATGAAGAGGGACAGGACTCCTTTTTGGATATTGTGTCCAATATTGTCGGTATTTTGATTATTTTGGTTATGATTGCCGGAGCACAAGTCGGAGCGGTTCATCCACAGGATGAAACCAATCTGTCTCCTGAAAATCAAGGGCCTTCGGAAACGGAAAAAAAGGAGTATATCGACGTCTGCCAGCAATTTCTCGATAAAGCGCAAACGCTTAAAACCGTTAAAGAGAAGGTCTCCGAACTCAATAATCAATTGGCTCTGGTTCGTCAGCAGGCGGACGGTGTTGAAGAAGAACAGTCGCAAATGGCCATGAAAGCGGGCTCTATTCGGGCAACTATCGAACTGGTCGCGGAAAAAAATGGCCGCCAGGAAAAGGATGTATTCGACCAGAAACGTCATTTACTTGAATTGACCGAAGAACTTCAGGGACTGGAACTCTCAAAAAAATCGTTGGAATCTTCCTCGAAAAAAATTGTAACCCTGGAGAATGTTCCTTCTCAATTGGGAAAAAAAGTGGAAGGGCATGAAGGGTTTTTTTGTCTGCGAAACAGCAAGGTTTCCCACGTACCCATGAATATCTTTAAGGAGCATTTACGTGGATATTTTCAACAGCCAACTCGACGATTTCAGGAAAATATCGACGACCAGTTCGGACCTGTCGAAAATTATTATTTCCATTTTCAGGCTAGTTTACATGAAAGTAGGGAACCGGAAGGTTTGGTTCATACTATTGTCTTCGATTTGGGTGAATGTATTCCTGTTAATAATAATATTGGCGAATCGGTCGAAACTGCCTTGAAGAATAATTCCGATTTTCAGCAAAAATTAAAACTCTATCTCCAGGATACTAGTACAATAACCCTTTTTGTCTATCCTGATTCCTTTAATGAATTGCGGATTCTTAAAAAATTCTTGATGGATAATGGTTATAACATCGCGTTTCGACCTATGCCTGTAGGACAGGAAATTACATTTTCACCCAATGGATCTGCTTCGAAGTCATACTGATTATCCGTGTGTCCGGAATTTTGTATCTCCATCCTCGGTTTATTAGAATATTTGTCATTTAGAATATTTATCGTTTAGAATATATGTTTTAGAATATTTATCAATAGTAATGATTAAAGAAAATTTCCGGCCATACATACAGTTATACGGACGAGATTATCCACCTTCTGCCTGATTCATATTATAAAGAGAGTCTACAACCACTAGTGGTTGTAGACTTTTTAATCATGGAGTTCATTCAAGGAATAAAACAGGCAGGGACACCTGTTTTGTGGTAATGCGGACGAAACGTTCGCATTCCAATCCTGTCTGTCAAATAATCCAGTCAACTCCTATTTTTAAGTGTTACTATACTCAAGGTCGTTATAAAAGTCTATTTTTCCAAACAGGCGAAACACCTGTTTGGGAGGATACGAACGAAACGTCCGCGCTCCCGGGAAATACCGAATTTATAACGTCGTACAGTATAACCATTAGGCTGCAGGATCTTCTCTTTTCTCGTTTGAATTATGTTTCACATCTTCATAGGCAACAGGTTCCTTGCCACATATCATAAAGAGGATAACCCAGAAGATAATGAAATAGGTTGGATAAAGAAAGAATTTCTTCCAATCGTGACATTGTGACTTTAAATAATCACTTCGTGATATAGGACCTTCTTTAATACGCGCCATTGTTTCTTTTAGTTCTTCTTGCGTATAGGTGTTCTCGCCAATTGTTATTGTTTCCGGTAATTTTTCGGGATCAATTAAACCTTTTTCATTTTCATATTTACCAAGATTTTCGTCGACTTTGAAAACATCCTTTTTCCCCATCAGATATTTAACCGATTTGGATAGATCAAGATAGCGCCATGCAGAATTTTCCATTTTGGGATCTTCCCATGCAGGTAGAGGCTTACCTTCAATTTTATTGGCTTTATCGGCATTTGGATATAAGAAATTTTTTACCCAACTAAAAAGACCTTTAAAAAAACCTTCCTTTTTATCAGCTTTATCAGCTTTATCAGCTTTATCGGCATTTGGATATAAGAAATTTTTTACCCAACTAAAAAGACCTTTAAAAAAACCTTCCTTTTTATCAGCTTTATCAGCTTTATCAGCTTTATCAGCATTATCGGCATTTGCAACCTTTGATGGGTTTGTCAAATTCGTATCGGCCGGTAGAGGCTGGCCTTCCTTTTTATCAGTATTATCGGTATTTGCAACCTTTGATGGGTTTATCAATTTCGTATCGGCCGGTAGAGGCTGGCCATCCTTTTTATCGGCATTATCGGCAATTACAACTGTTCTGGTCATTTCAGGTGCACAAAGGTCCAATTGACAACCGCAAATATAGCCACTCAAGACCTGTCCAACTCCGAGGAGCAGGAAGGCCAACAGACTCTGAACGCTCGCTTTTAAATGCGCAGGAGCGACTCGATCTCCGAACATATATGCCGCAGTATACAGAAATGCATAACCAATACCATGCAGAAGAAGTCCGGCCAACGCATAGGAGAAACCGTCGAAGGTAAAGATAAAATAACGGAGAGCCCAAGCACTCATACCTAAAATTAAAACCCACTTTAGTCCAAATCTTGCAACACAGAAGGCTAATGCAGCCATGAAAAAGAGTTCGGAGAATTGATTTAAAGTACCTAACGCCAGGGGAGCCGGATATCCATGTTCCGTTAAGTAGGAAGCAAGGATCGGGAAATAATAGTTACTTCCGAATATACTGACCATGAAGGCACAGAGAACAAACATGGTGAAAATAGGGGATTTGAACATGGTCAAGGCCCCTAAACCAAGCGCATCCTGCTTTGCTCCCGGCGCCGGAGCCCCCTTGGGGGGGGTATTGGGAAGGGTAAAGGAATAAAGACCGAGGAAAATACCGCAACCACCACCAACAAAGAAGAAATTAGGTTCCGACGCACCTCCGAAACATATTTCTACAACCAGATTAATTAAAATCCAACCAACCGTTCCAAAAATAAAGACTTTCGGTGCAGAAGACACTTCGGGAATATGCTTAAAGACAACCGTATTAATCAATGGAATACTTGGCATATAGCATATCCCGGAGATCAACATTAAAATCATTAAAGGCCAAAACGGTGCCGTAATAGACTCCTTGAAAGCGGGTAGAAAAATTATTCCACTTAAAACCAGGGCAACTCCACTAATCAGATGAAGAATACCCAAGACCTTCTGCGCCGCAAAATAACGGTCCGCAATTGGACCTATAAACATCGGAGCGATTATCGCACCAAGAGGAATGGCCATGAAAATAAAACCAATCTCTTTTCCCGACATGCCGACACTATTTAAGTATCCACCTAACGCAACACTCCAGCTTCCCCAAATCGCGAATTGCAAAAGATACGCTAATTGGAGACGCGGATAAACACAACTAACACCTTTTTCCGACATACTGTTACTCCGTCAAGTCAAAAGTTTAAACATTTTTATACGCTGTATGGGTTCTGACAACGTTTATTATCACTATTCTATTATTATCCCAAATCTTTCTCCTGTTTACAAGTCCAAACATCCTTTTTTCATAAAAATTTTTACATTTTGTAATATTTTAGTGATATGAATGGTATAACAAGACTATTGAACGGACAAAACAGGAATTTTAACTTAATTTTAATTATTGTATTGAATATAAGGACCAAAGATTATACAATGGATACTTAAAAGAAGGGGAATAACACAAAAGAAAAAAATAAAAAAAGGAGTGTCAAAAACGATACTCCTTTTATCACAACGAATCGGTATCATAAAAATTTGATACCAGGAAAAATCAGAACAATGAAAATCTAGAATTTATCACTCGGGCAGATTGGCATTTTGAATATTTTCATTCTTTCGAATGACTCCTGCTTCAACCAGTTTGTCAATTAACTTTTGCATACTGTCAAAAGCGGCAAGAAAACCCTGTGGGGGCATAATAATACGTTCTTTTTTTTCAATGGTCGGTTCCTGATTGTCACCTGTCGGTTGCAAGGTTACAAAATCAAATCGAACCATATTACCGACAAAATGGATTTGACCAATACCATCAGCATAAATTTCATCTTTCATTTTTTTATCTTTCCTATAAAGGTTTATATGACATTAACGTCAAAATAGAGTAAACAATACTTCATTTGAGAATAGTCCCATTTACCATTCTCTTTCATTCATTTTTTATACAAATATTATATACATGTCCTTCGAAAAGACAAGTATAAAAATTTTTATTTTTTTGAATAATATGTATTTTCACTGATTTTTAATTTTAGGAGTTTTTACCAATTCAATAATTTAAACAAAAGAATAATATTCCAATTTGTGGGTGTTAATTTAATTCTACATAATATTTTGGTAACCATTCATGAACGATTTTGAAACCACGTATATCACGGATAAACACAGATAGTTTGTCGTAAAATACAATATTTTACAATAACAAACGAAACATTTTTATACTCAAGGTCGTTATAAAAGTCTATTTTTCAAAACAGGCGAGACGCCTGTTTTGGAGGATGCGGACGAGACCTGCCTGCCGTCAGGCATGGCGTCCGTGCTCCCGGGAAATGTCGAATTTATAACATCGTACAGTATATCTATTATAATAAATTTATCATATAAAATTTGTTTACAAAAAACTATCTGTGAAAATCAGTGTTATCCTTGGTTTCACTTTATATCCGTGAACGATTACAATTATTTGTACTCCCTGATTATTTATATGCCCTGATTATTTGAAGATTATTATCATGCCAATGTTCCATTCAGTCGTGATTCGTATATTAGGAACGTTAGGGACGGATACTTTCCGCCCATTGGAAGATACGTCCCGGATTGACAAATTTTATAACAATTGTGGTCTGTTACAATTTTGAGAAACCGGGATTCCGGTTTCATCTTCATTCCCAGCTTGAAATTAGAACCTCGATCAAAAAATGAATGATAGTCCAGGCGTATAAATATTATCCTTGTAATCTACATTCAGGAAACCTTTAATGATAAACTTTATGCAGTATAATAATCAATATTTCATATATTGCAATTGTACAGGTCCAATCAAACCCGATTTTTTGAGTGGTGAATCTTTTTTCCAGGAATTGACAGGACACCAGGTGGGACGTTGTTCTTCCGGCAAATTCAGGTCGCCGATCAAACGATTGACCCAGGTATTGACCACTTCGATTTCAAGGGTATTCGTTCCCTGCTTGACCTGCCTTGTAATATCGATCTGATAGGGGAAGGTCCAGACGCCCCCAATGTATTTACCATTGACTTTAATTTTAGCCATCTCCGCAATGTCGCCGAGGGAGAGAATGATATTCTGCCCTTGTTTTTGAGGTATATTTTCAATTTCAAATTCCGTTCGATAGATAGCAGTTCCGCTAAAGTATTTAATACGGGAATCGGACGACTTCGCCCAATCGGTCAATTTATCGAAAATTATTGTCTCTTTAGGACCTCGTGGTAGTTTACCGGCATCGAATTGAACGGACCAGGGCCCTATCAGTGTATCAACCGCATACGCCTTCGGGAAGTTAATTCCCGTTCCGGTTTTCTTCTTGCTGTCCTGCTGGAAAACAATGAAATAACTTTCCTGGCTGGCGAAATCGAGTGAAACTGTTGTCGTGTTTTTCGACTGTTTCCAATTGGGAAGAATCCGACTGGTACCGGACAGGGGTGACCAGAGTTCGGGTATTTTACCGGTAATACGGAACTCAAGGGGAACGTTCGAAATAGGTTGATCACTCTGATTGGCAATAAAGTATATTTCTGTATTATCTAAATGTCGATGTCCATAAACCAAAGGCGTACCAACGGGAATACGGCAATCAGGAATTGTTTGAATCATGGTAAACAATTCTTCCAGGGAAAGACCGTTCGCGATCATTCCTTTACCCACTTTTCGTGACTTGACCGCTTTACCATCGACGGCTCCCCATAAAAGGTCCGCGATTCGTTTGACTTCCAAATCTGCTTCCGGCTGATTGGCCAGACTGGGGGATCGGGTCGGTTTGGGACCGAGAACAATGGCTCCATCCTTAACCAACTGGTCGATTTTACGGAGTAATTCCGGACGCATCGTCTCCAGCTTGGGGAGAACGAGGACCCGATATTGAGTTCCATGCGGAAGGGTTATTAAACCGTCTTGAACTCCCATCGCGTATTCAATAACTTCCGCATTCATAAAGTCGTACTGATACCCATTAGGAATCGGTGGATCGACGGCTCCGATCATTTTCGGAGCGTCTTCGCCAATAAAATAGGCAACGTCCGCAATATTAAGACCCTGTTGCAACATGTAATTACACCGCTTCAGATAACTCGTAAACAGGTCCATCTGACAGAACCAGGTATTATGACGATTGAATTCATTTCCGAACCAGGCGTTAACTCCAGGGACTTTATCGTCACTCGCCTGCTGAATATAAAGATGAAGCAGCGTATTATTAATACCTTCGGAGAAGAAACGATCCGTTCTCTGTTTCATATTGACCGGACTGCGCCCGAACGGATTACCCGCACATGTATTCGATTCGGCCCATATTTGCTTTTTACCGTAAATATGGCCACAGGAAGACGCAATTCGATTTTCTATATCTCCCAACGTTCCCTCGCTCCAGTATTCGCCCGCAATCTCGTCCGATTGACCTCCGTACTGTAAAAATTCGCCCGGAAATCCCCAATGTCCGTAACATTCCAGCCAGGTCTTTAGACCATGTTTATTACTGATATCACGAAGACCTCCAACGTAATTATAGGATATTTCATCCGCGATAAAACGGCGTAAATCCCATAGAAAACGATCTGAATCGTTTTGATTACCGATTACATAACCAAAATATGCCGGAAGATAGGGCGTCGGATCATAGCCGAAACTATTCTGGAATTTTGTGAAAAATTGATCGGTGAAATTTTGACCGCCTACTTCATAACTGTCCTGTACTACGATTTTAAAGGATTGACGCTCCTCGGCCGGAATACGTTTTAAAACCTCGCCCATTAAGGATTCGAAATGATGATAGATATGTTCCCGACTCATTTTGTCGGTTTCGTAACCTGTAGCTTCCGGAACGGCTGGCGCGTTTTTAGTTCCTGTTGGTGTCATGCCTGTTCGCATAATTACCCAGTTACCTTCCGGTACATTCCAGTTGAGAGTACCATCTTCGGCCATTTTATCGGAGATATCAATGATCTTCTTCGTATCGACCATGGTTGCAGGATCGTCTACGATCGGCTGAACGGGCCATTGATATTCCGTCCACTTTGGCTGGGGGGTCTGATGCATTTTCGCGAGTGTTTTTTCACTAAAAGCGGCGATACGCGGCGCGGTATTCAGAACGAGTTCCGCTATTCCCGCATTGTTCTGCTGACTTTTTATGGTAAATTTGAATTCACTGGCCGTTATGGTCGGAAACGAAACGGTTATTGGGGACCATGGAAGAAATCCGACGTTGATTTCCGGATTGTACCGACTGATTTCAAATGCGATAATCGGTTTGAAATTTCCATCGATCTTCGCCGACAGTTCGGCATGGGCCGTGATCGGTGAAGGCATGGGATAGACCATTAAACTTCGCGCTGTAAATGGTTTATCACCTGACAGAATAAAGGACGTTTCTTTTTGGGCAGGAAGGGAGACGCCCGTCTTGATATCACCATCCAGAAGCTTTTTTACCTGGGGATCTACGTTCGTGGAATCGGCGGTAAAATGAACGGTATCGTTTTCCGGTTCCGGCCAGGCGAGAACTTTCACGTCCTGAAATTCTTTTGCCGGCTGTTCCAGTTTCTGTTGGATCTGTTTGGGACCGGAAACACGAAGTTCACTGGAAACAAGATAGCGCATGGCACGGGTATAATCGACCCAGGGACCTCCCGACTGACTCCAGCCGGGTGAATTGAAAATACCAATTTCCATATCCAATTCCGTAGCCGTTTTTACGGCAACATGAATAATATCCCACCATTGTTCACTCAATGTCTTAATCGGACCACGTTTCACGTTATCAACCCCAATATCGCCAATATAAGCACGATTTATTCCTGCTTTCTTCATGGCATGAAGATCTTTTACTACTCCCTCCTTCGATATGTTACTGGAAATCCAGTACCAGTAGACTCCCGTCTTGACCGATTCAGGTGGATTTAAAAAATGTGCGGATAACTCTTTCATCGTGACTTTATCCGGCTCCTGATTCGTTTCCACTGGCATTTTATAGGGAAAAGCCGCTTTTACCTCGGGGGATGCGGCCCAAACGTCCGTTAAAAACGTTCCTAAATGTGATAGAACGAATATTATGACTGTTACGTATGTCATCTTCCAGATTACTCTAGGGTTTTTCTTCATCGGTTTTCCTTTTAAAATTTTTATTTACTGATTGAGTTCATTTACTAATTGAGTTCATAACACTATCGGTCCAGGCATCGACAATATAGGGAACATTCACATTTCTATCGATCATCCCGAGAATATCGATCGTTTTTTCTGCCTGACGAATCGGAACAAGGACCGAGGTCGGTCTCGTTGCTGCCAACCAGGGGCGGAGAATATTCGGTATGCGTATCGCATTGGGATCGACCATATATTCAATTTGATTTCGGAAGAAATTAAGGGCCTGTGATAAAACGAATCGGAGACGCCGGCGTCTTAATTGAGAATCTTTTCCAATAGCATCAACATACTCGTTCAACTGTCGTGCAAAAATGGTGGAATCGGCACTACTGTCTGACAATGCGCGATAAAGTTCCGTATTGAATTGTTCCAGGGTTTCGTCGGCCAGTTCCAGAGCTCGACTGATCGATCCATTGGCTCCGACCGCTAAATGTTCGGCCTGTTCCCTTGATTCGACCAAACGCCGATTCCATAATATATCCACAAGTTCTTTTTGTTCAAGATCCTTAAATCGTATGATTTGACATCGCGAACGAATTGTGGGTAGTTGTTTGGCGGCACTCGTTCCTATCAGAATCAAGATGGAATTCGGTGGTGGTTCTTCCAGCGTTTTTAATAACGCATTCGCTCCTTCCGAATTAAGATAGTCTGCATCATCCATAATAACAACTTTACGACCTCCCAAACAGGAGGTACGCGATATTTCATAACATAAACCGCTTGATAAACGACTTCCCCGATCTCCGACCAAAAGTGCCATGGGGATATCCGAATTATTCGATGGTTTACAGACGTAAAAAAAGTCGGGGTGATTCGGCAAAAGAACATGACCGGCTTTTCTTTTTTGTTCTTCTTTATTCGGAAAAAAAAGACGACAACTTTCACATTCGTTACAGGGAGTAAAATGATTCAAGTCGGATGGCACTTGAAAATCGCACATCGTGTCCGGATGCTTCGTCTGATTCTGACATAGCAGAACCTTGGCCAATGCGAACGCGAAGGTACGTTTTCCGACTCCTTCCGAACCGACAAACAGAAAACTTCCGCCCAACCGGCCTCGCTGATTGGCCCGGGCAAACGCCAATGCCGTATCGTCATGTCCCAGAATACCTTGCCAGCTCATTTACCCTCCCTATCCAAATGGTCTCGTACCATTTTCTGAAACAGCTCCAAGCGGGCCATTATTTCCGAACGCGAGTCTCCTCCGAATTTATCGACGAGAGCTGTGGCCACTTCAAACGCAATCACGTTTTCCAAAACAACAGATGCGGCGGAGACGGCGCAAACATCACTTCTTTCATAGGATGCCAAAACTGCTCCTTTAGTCCGAAAATCAATGGATGCCAACGGTTTTTTTAAGGTGGCAATCGGCTTCATGGCCGCACGAACAACCAACGGTTGACCATTAGTCATTCCGGCTTCTAGTCCGCCCGCTCCGTTACTCGAACGTGTGAAACCAAATGATCGATTCCCCTTTGATTCCGAATGGTATAATATGGGATCGTGAACTTCCGACCCTTTTTTCCGGGACGCCTCGAAACCAAGTCCAATTTCGACTCCTTTAATCGCTTGTATCGCCATGGCCGCCAAGGCAATTCGACCGTCCAATTTTCGATCCCATTGCGAATGTGTTCCCAAGCCGAAGGGAAGATTGAAAATTCGAACTTCAATAATCCCACCCAGGGTATCTCCTTCTTCACGACATTGATCGATTAAGGACTTGGCCTGCTCGTCCTTTTCCGGATAAAGCGAATAGACGACACTCCGATCCCGACGCTCTTGAAGTTCGGACGGGGAAAACAATTCAATTTCATTTTCAGGACCGTCCAGTGCGAGGGATCCGATCGAACGAACATAACCAACTGCCTTAATATTCAGTTCCTTTAGAAGGAGTTGGGCCAGGGCGCCCGCAGCAACTCGCGCCGCTGTTTCCCGGGCACTGGATCGTTCCAAAATGGGCCGAATTTCCGTTAAATACTTTATCGACCCTGTCAGATCGCCATGACCTGGACGTGGCTGGTATAACGATGGCATTGACTCTATTTTGTAGTCTCGATTCTTTATCCATAATAAAAGTGGACTACCAATACTGCGCCCGTGAAGAATTCCGGATAGTATCTCGACGGTATCTGTTTCAATGGTCTGCCGCCCTCCCCGACCATAACCTCCCTGACGCCGCTTGAGTTCGTTATTAATAAAGTTAACGTCCAATTCAATATCGGCCGGAAATCCGTCTACCAACGCCGATAATCCTCGTCCATGCGATTCGCCCGTTGTCTGATAGGTCAACATTCAATCTTCTCCTTTATCTTCTATTTATAAAATGCGAAAACTTCTTCCCTTTAGTAAATAGCCATCGGACATTTTCCAGTCACTATCTCCAAAATTAACCGTTATGATTGTACCATTATTAAAAACCGTTTGCTGGATGCTCCTGTCTGAAGATAGATATTTATGATCAATCATAACAGAACGGACTGTTTTTTCAACTGCTTTTTGTATGGAACGATAACTGTCAACAAACTGATCCCGATATTGTGTCCAGGCTGTTCTGTCAAAAAGATAGAGCGGAGGTGTACCTGTTATAATATTAAAGAGGTCTTTTTTCCACCATATTGTCGGTATTTTATTATTACTATCTCCCCAATACCAATAGGAAACAACGCAGTCATGAAATACAAGTTCCCATAAAGGAATACGATATTTTTCATTGATCTGTATTGTTTCGATCTTCTCCGGAACTTTATCCAGAAGAACCCACATATTACGGCCCGCATCGGGAACACGTCCGCTGTGATAGCTCATAACACCTTCAAAATAGTCACAGGTCGGTACATAAAACTCGTTGCCATCCTCTGTGCCACAGACCAGATTGAATTCACGTCCGAGGAGCCCCAACAGGTCCTGCCGTGCCTTTTTACTCTCCGTTCGTGTTAATGGATGATCCGGATGCCAGCATTCGGTGGTGCCGGTCCCGGTTACATCCAGAAATCGGGCCAGATAGGGCTTCGTTTGAAGTTCTCGTCCAATACGTTTTCGCGCATAGGGTATGGCTTTAGCCTCGCATAACGATACACAGGAAATCATCGGCTTGTTTGGATCCTTCGGATAAACCTGCCAGCCACGGGCGATATCACCCTTGTTACTCGACCAGACAATATCGTTCGGCCAAGCTTCGACCGGCCAGTCACTACTGATGTATCGGAGTTCCGATAACTGATTTGGGGCTATCAAGTCCTTGTAAATATCATAGCAACTCGTTATAATATTGTCCATCGCTTGAAGTTTGGTCACTTCTTCTGCTTCCGATTTATAGCCTTTAAAAGCCTCTGCCCCTCCTGCTGTATTAAAGAGAAGATGGGTCATTCCCAACGCCTGCATTTCATGGGCCTGCCGTACTTTATCGCGTTCCCAATACCAAATATTCGCGGCTCCAACGATTAAATCCAATCCCTTTTGCAGTTTCGGATTACGACGAATTTTTTCGTCGAAGGAAACAACAAGTCCACTCTTTTTTGCATATTCCCGATAATTTCGAGCAAACGTAACATGATCGCTTTGTTCGAAAAATCGATATCGAACAATACGTGGATAGGCGAAAACACCTTTTTGCGCAGTCCAGACCAGTGATAGTCCAAAATAGCCGTTATCACGAATTTTATACTCAACGAGACCATCGTCCGGCGTTACGGCAATGACCATATATCCCGGCCCACCGACAATTCTTCGATCATCTTGTGATGTTGTCGTTTCGACCATTTTTTCTTCATAATGTCCGGCAAAACACATATTCAATCCACTCCCACTCAAAAAACGATATAGTGTCGGCAGATATTCGGGTAATTGATATACCGGTAATGACAAACCCGGCCCATTCGGAAGAATGATTCGATCCGATTTCGACGATTCAAACGCACACGGAAAATAAAGTCGATGTAATGGTGTCGTTCGATCAGAATCAATACTCAATTGAATTTCATTATTTGCGGAAAATTTCAATTGAATCTGACAGGGTTTCGCGTAGTCCTTGACCTGAATCGTCCAAAAAAGAGTGTCATCTTTCTTGTCGAGATCGAAAAATCGAATCCCGTTCAACAAACAGGATTGTATCCATTCTTTATCGACTCTTTTGTCTCGAACCGTTAGGCGGGATGACGTTGATTCCACTCGAACCAATAGACATTCATTCTCCAGTTCAATGGTTTTCACTCCCGACCCTTCCCCGCAATAAACCGAAGTCAATTCCATTAAAAAAAATAGAATTTCCACTAAAAGGGTAATTTGTGTCTTCATATCGAGTCATTCTGTTGATGGGGGTTTATATATACTCAAGGTCGTTATAAAAGTCTATTTTAAAACAGGCGAGACACCTGTTTTGGAGGATGTGCACGAGATGTCCGCTCCCGGAAAATGCCGTATTTATAACGTCCTAAAGTATAATACTTGATTTGAAACTCTTTTTGCACCTTCTGTCATATATAATTTAAAGATTCCAAAATAAAACAACGAGATCTTTATATTTTATATCATCAGGTCAAAACAGGCGGAAAACCTGTTTTTCAAAATGAAACTATTTCAATCTCCGCCTCTGGAAGATGTTGTCTACAATTCAGTCTTTTAATTCGTAGTTCCACCGAATTTTTCATGACAGGTCGTATTACAAGTAGCATCAAGAGTATCGAACGCCTTGGAGAGTTCTTCGAAGGAAACTGTTCCCTCTTTTACGCCATGTGCTTTTTGATTTAAGTCAAACGCAGACTGATAAAGTCGATCGCAGTATTCCAACCAGAGCTTTGTCTCTTGTGGGGCAAGTGTTTCATCAACATTGGAACGGCATCCTGTAGCAATGGCGGTTAATGTAGTACTAGCTCCAATAACCTTGGCCGTATTGGAACTCCGTTTAAATGTTTTTTCACTTCGTGTCAATCTTTTTATCTCGGTCGATAACGAGGGAAGTGATTTTTTCATGACCGGAGCCAGATGCGCAACTTTAATCCAGGATTCGGGAACCTCCCCCGTCATTTTTTCCGAAAAAACTTTTTCCAGATTGGCAACAGACGATTTTGCCCCTTCAAGATCTTTTACAGCTCCTATTAGTTGCGCTGCTTTAATTAAAGGGAGAACCATTTTTTTGTATTCGCTGTTCTCTGTTGACATTCCTAATGCGAGGGCAACAAGCGCAAATGTATTACTATCACGATAGAGTGATTCGGCCCCATCTTCAAAATTGGGATTTACTTCCAAATCCTCTATATCCCGACCAATTTTATCTTTATAGAAAAGAAGACGATCTTCCAAATCGGCAATGGGCGGAAGAATCGAAACTTCCGCTGCATATTTACAATCACTATCAGCTAAAAAAAAAAGTACCAATAATATTGGTTTGTTTTAATTCAATATTTGTAGTTTTTTTCTTGGCTTCCTCGGCAGCCTTCTTGGCAGCAGCTTCCTCGGCAGCCTTCTTGGCAGCAGCTTCTTCAGCAGCCTTCTTGGCAGCAGCTTCTTCAGCGGCCTTCTTGGTAGCAGCTTCTTCAGCGGCCTTCTTGGCGGCGGCTTCATCAGCGGCCTTCTTGGCAGCGGCTTCGTCAGCTGCCTTCTTGGCGGCAGCTTCGTCAGCGGCCTTCTTGGCAGCGGCTTCATCAGCAGCCTTCTTGGCAGCGGCTTCATCAGCAGCCTTCTTGGCAGCGGCTTCGTCAGCGGCCTTCTTCTTGGCGGCGGCTTCATCAGCAGCCTTCTTGGCGGCAGCTTCATCAGCGGCCTTCTTGGCGGCAGCTTCATCAGCGG
>CAYUAP010000076.1:0-24355 GCA_964442735.1 uncultured Planctomycetaceae bacterium
ATCGTTCGTGAATGGTTATCGTTAATTATACTGTACGACAATTATACTGTACGACGTTATAAATGCGACATTTCCAAGGAATACGGACGTCTCGTTCGAATCGTCCAAAACAGATGTCTCGCCTGTTTTGAAAAACAGACTTTTATAACGATCTTGAGTATATCTGTGTTTATCCGTGATATCCGTGGTTCCAAAATCGTTCGTGAATGGTTATCGTTAATTATACTGTACGACAATTATACTGTACGACAATTATACTGTACGACGTTATAAATGCGACATTTCCAGGGAATACGGACGTCTCGTTCGCATCGTCCAAAACAGATGTCTCGCCTGCTTTGAAAAACAGACTTTTATAACGATCTTGAGTATATCTGTGTTTATCCGTGATATCCATGGTTCCAAAATCGTTCATGAATGGTTACTAAAAACCATCAAGTTTTTCAGAATCAAAATATAATCAAAAAAACATTCGACGACAACAACCTCTTTTTGTTTCCGTATTTTATTTCAGTCTCTTCCGGAATCACGGAAAAATAATATCTTAATATCAACATAATATTATCAGAAACATAATATTATCAAAAACATAACATTAAGGGCAAAATATATTAGTATTCGATTCGATTGATGGAGTTAATCAGTGCCATTAAAGCGGCTTCAATAATATCGGTGGATACACCGTGGCCACGATAGGTTTTATCGGAGGTTTCTTCTTCCAGTTCGAGAAAAATATCAACTTCTCCTTGGGCGTCTGGTCCGGCGGAAACAGCGGAAATACGAAAATCCTTCATAATCAGGGGGAGTCCAGTCAATTTTTTAATGGCCCAAAAGGCGGTATGAATCGGTCCATCTCCTTCACTCGATTCAATCGACAACTCCTGTCCCCCTTTCCGCAAGGTCAGGAAGATGGAAGGACTCTGCTTCGAACCACATTGAAGTGAATAGGAATCGTACTCCCATTGATTATTAACAACTTCTTCGTTCTTCCCTTCATGAAGTTGCTGTTCGATCAAGGCGAGGATATCACCATCGTAAACTTCCTTTTTTCGGTCGGTCAATTTTTTGAACTCGGTAAAGACATTGGTCAACTGTTCCGGTGTCAATTCATGACCGAGGTGTTTTGCCCGATCTGCAAGGGCGGCGCGCCCACTGTGTTTACCCAAAACAAGATCCGTTTTGGCAAAACCGACACTCTCCGGACTCATAATTTCATAGGTAGTTCGTTCCTTTAAAATACCATCCTGATGAATGCCCGCTTCGTGTGCGAACGCGTTCAGTCCAACGATTGCCTTGTTCCGCTGAACTAAAAGACCGGTTATTCTGGAAACAAGACGACTCATGGGAACCAGTTTTTTGGAATTAATGTTCGTATCAACCCCAAATACGTCGATTCGGGTCCGCATTGCCATAACAACCTCTTCCAGAGAGCAGTTTCCGGCTCGTTCTCCCAATCCATTAATCGTACATTCAATCTGACGCGCTCCGCCTAAAATTGCCGCGAGTGAATTCGCCACAGCCATTCCCAAATCATTGTGACAATGAACACTCAAAATAGCTTTATCGATATTTGGTACGCGATTGATTAATGTTGCAATACGATCCTGCATTTCTTTTGGAGTGCTGTAACCTACGGTATCAGGAATATTCACCGTTGTAGCGCCTGCATCGATAACCGCCTCTACGACCCGGCAGAGAAAATCAATTTCCGTTCGACTGGCGTCCTCGGGAGAAAATTCGATGTCTGGACAATAATTTCGTGCTCGTTTAACCGAAGTAACCGCACGTTCGATAATCTGTTCCTGTGACATACGGAGTTTATGTTCCCGATGAATGGCACTTGTAGCCAGGAAGACATGAATTCGTGGCTTGACAGCGTTTTTAAGTGCTTCCCAGGCGCGATCAATATCAATGTCAACACAACGTGCTAATCCACAAACCGAAGTTTTGGTCAAAATTTTTGACACTTCGAAAACTGATTCAAAATCACCGGGCGAAACGATAGGAAAACCGGCTTCCAGGATGTCCACGCCAAGATCTTCCAGACCACGGGCAATTTCTAATTTTTCCCGTAAATTCATACTGGCGCCTGGCGATTGTTCGCCATCACGCAGTGTTGTATCGAAAATCTTGACTGTTTGACACTGTTTGGGTGTGTCTTTTGCTTCCTGACAATCCATCTAATTTCACCTGTTCCTGTTTTGAGAGAACCTGTTCCGTAATGTCGGATTTATTGTTTTATCCGATCTAGATAATCAATTGTTGATAAAGAATGTCGGTCGATTATTCCTGACCGGCTTGGAACGTTGCGTTTTTCACCTTTTCCATTGTGGTATTCTAAACCAACCTGATTCCAATAATTTTAACATTGATATTATAATGCTATTCACAAAAATGAAAAGGGACAAGTCTTTATCGGAGAAATGATTTTGAATTTTGTTTTCCTACAAATAATTTGCTTGAAATTATTATTTTGATAGTGTATACTATATTGTAAAAAGTATGTAAACATGAAGTATAATCAATCGAGAAAATTCATGTAACAGTTTGTGTTATTTGAGAAAGGAAAAACAATGGACCAGAATTTTACACGACGTGACCTGTTCAAACTTTTTGGAGCGGGGGCGGCCGTAACATCCGCAGGTTATTTTACAATGAATCAGAAGGCGTATGCCGATTTAGCGCAGCGAAAAGATGCCAAGCGAGGTCAACCCAATGACGGATCGGAATTCAAGCCGTGTCTTTTCAAGGACGGAAAGGTGGTTCGTCCATCAATAGAAGTACCGGAAATAGAAACGACCGATGTTTTGGTTGTTGGAGCGGGGCCCGCAGGTTGTGTAGCCGCCATAGCCGCTGCACGTGCCGGAGTTAAAGTCACTCTTGTCGAACGTTATAATCATTTCGGAGGTTTGTCAACAGGAGGTCTTGTTCTGGTTATTCTCGGTCACTGGACGACGGGCAAGATTCAGGTCTGCCAGGGAATCGGCGAGGAAATGATGCAACGTCTCGAAAAAATGCCCTACGGGATCGTAAATCGCCGACCGGGTGTTAATCCAACGATTGATGCGGAAGCCTATAAATATCTCCTGGTGGAGATGATTACGGAGGCGGGAATCAATGTTTATCTTCATTCCTGGGTTTCTGATGCCATTATGGACGGAAAAACTGTTAAAGGGGCCGTTATTCAAACGAAATTGGGACCCAAGGCCATTATAGCCAAACAGGTTGTCGATACAACCGGAGATGGTGATGTTTTTGCTTCTGCTGGTGCATTTTATGATCGACGTCAATATCATATTGGTCTTCCCCATCGACTTGGTAATATGCCCAAATTGAAGAAGGGTGAAAAACGTCCGCGTAATTATGGTGATGTTACCCCCATTGATGATATTCGCTGGGTTAATATGGGAGGTAAAACCACAGATGGGCTCGATGTTAAAGTTCTGACCGAGTTGGAATTGGAGTATCGGAAAAAGATTTGGGCCGATTATCTAAAACTCAAACAGACCCCTGGTTATGAAGATGTTCAGATGCTGGAAACAGCGCCACAGATGGGGGTACGTATAACCCGTGTTATTAAAGGTTCGACAGAATTGACCGTCGATGGTGTACTCGCCGGTAAAAAATTCGATGACTCTGTTGGAGTTGGTGGCGCCTGGAGTGGGGATCATATAGGATGGCAGGTTCCCTATAGTGCGCTTCTTCCGACAAACGTGGAGAATATCATAACGGCGGGACGTTCCATTTCCGCCGAACCACGTATGTCCGATTTAATTCGTGTTATTCCAAACTGCTGGGTTTCCGGACACAGTGCCGGCTGTGCTGCCGCTGTCGCCGTTCAGGAAAATACGACTGCTCGTAAAGTCGATCTGCGCAAGGTTCGTGAACTTCTAACTAAACAAAAGGCCTATTTAGGGTAGTATTCGTGAAACGACAGATGATTCGCGGGACAGTCTTTTTATTCTGTCTTTTTCTTTATCTTTATGGTACGACGGATACCTTTCAAACAGCATATCCGCCTGTGGCGAGTCCTTTTTTATGTCTCGTTCGATTCTTCGGAGGATCGTTAACGTTTTCTGTAATCATCGTTCCCCTGTTGATTACTCTTGTTCTACTGGTTCGAAAACGATTTTTCTGTCGTTATCTCTGTCCTCTGGGGGTCCTTTTCGATCTGATTCGATGGATGAAATCAATACTTTTTCGCCTAAAAAACCTTTCAGGCCTCGACTTCGGAACTCCTTTTCTGTTGCGTTTTCCCTGGTTAGGAACAATGATAGTTCTTCTTGTGTGCGGAGCTGCTTTATTTCGACTGCCAATGATAACCCGATTTCTCATACTCGACCCTTTAGTCCTTTTTAGTGGGGTATTTTCTCCTTTTCTTTTTCCAAGGTATCTTTTTCTGTTTCTTGTTTTACTGGCTTTTTTTGTTCCATGGTTTTGGTGTAGTACCTTCTGCCCTCTTGGAGCGTTACAGGAGATTCTTTATCGCGTTGGAAATATTGGAAAATATTGTTTGAAATTTCAAGAAAAATCGAGTAGGGAGTTAAATCAGTCGATTCCTCAAGTCAAGGTAAATTCCGTTCCGATAAAGCGTCGTTATTTTTTGACCACTTTTGCCTATTCCCTGGCCTCGATTGTCTTTGTAATTCCCTTAACGACGATACGAACTCTTTTTCAGGATCGGTTCTTGCCCCCTGGGGCGCGCGACGAACCAGAATTTTCTACACTCTGTTCCTCCTGTGGACGCTGTATTTTGTCTTGTCCGACCAAACATCTGGTTCCATTTCATCAAGAAGTTGTGTATAATGAAGAAGAGCAAGGTTCGAGCACACATAGCTACAAAATTCCGGGAGCATTACCAATGGTCGATACACAGTCAAGCTGGTGCGAAAAAGACTGTATTGCCTGTGGTCAGGTCTGTCCCACAGGAGCAATTCAACCGTTTGACCAAAACGAGAAAAAGGATCTTAAAGTTGGTCTGGCGGAATATTGTTTTGATCATTGTGTCCTTTACATGGAAAAAGATTGTAATATTTGTATTCGTGAATGTCCTTGGAACGCCTTGGAATTGGTTTGGTCAGAAGAGTTTTCGATCAATATTCCAATGGTGAATGCTCAAAAATGTACAGGCTGTGGGCGTTGTGTGGTTAAATGTCCCGGATTTGATCCAATCTATCACGGCGCGGAAGACGAAACGATTGCCTTGTCGCCGCCAAAAGCTTTTACAATAAAGAAAATAAATGGAGATTAAAATTATGATGTACTATTTTGAAAAAAAGAATATTATGTGTTTCCTGTTGTTCAGTATATTTCTAATACTTCCAACCTGGCTGGTTGGTCAGGTACCAAATATCCCTAAAGTACCGTCTGTTCCAGGGTCCCCTTTAATGAACAATAACAATACCAATAATATGCAACAGCGGCAAATACCGCAGAACTGGCAAAACAGTCGTTCTTTTGGACGCGGCACACGAACGCGTAACAATTCAAATACCAAAAATGACAGTAAAGATACAAAAAAGGAGGAGAAAAAGCTGACTTTCGACGAGCAATACGAAAAAGCCAACGCAACGACTCCTATCGTTATTAACCATGATCAATACCAATCTTCGGATAAAGTTTGTATGACTGGTTTCTTTTATAAAGGAGAAGCAAAAGAGGAAACGGTACCTGTCATTCTTCTTCACGGAGCCAATGGTTCCAAAAAGGACATGGTTTCACTAGCCACAAAATTGGCGGAATCCGGAATGGCTGTTCTTGTGCCCGATTTACGTGGACATGGTGACAGTATACGCCGAACAACACGTGACTTCGGATATGGCCGGTCTGTCGGACGGTCCGACGATAGCTATACCGTCGATAAATTCACCAGCAGCGATTATCAGGCGATGATTCAATATGATGGACGTTTCTGGTATTCTTTTTTAATTAGTGAACACAATAAAAAGCATTTGAATATTCGAAAATTATTTGTAGTCGGGTCCGATCTTGGCGCGGCTGTTGCCTGTGGTTGGGTTCAGAACGATTGGGCAGTCAGTGGTTCGAAAAATGGACATTACGCGAAGGGGTTAATTCTTGTATCTCCTGTCTATAAACAGTGTGCTACTTTTGCCGAGGGAATCAAAAAAGAACAACGTTCTGGTGAATTGGGTTTTCTCGGAATCGTTGGTAATTTGTCCGAAGAGCACTTGGAAGGTATGAAGGAAATACAAGAGATGTTAGGCGGAAAACAGGCTGCGGATACTCCTCTGGAGAAAAAACGTTTTCCTGTTATTTCACTGAAAACACAAAGTCAGGGCAAGGAACTTGTCGCTACTCCCTCTTTTGGTGTTGCCACAAGTATCAAGAAGTATATTGATATGCGTGCGGAACGTTCCACCATGAAGAGTTTGAAATGGCAGGAAATTGACTGATATATTGTACGACGTTATAAATGCGGCATTTCCTGGGAGCGACGTTTCGTCCGCATCCTTCAAAACAGGCGTCTCGCCTGTTTTGAAAAATAGACTTTTATAACGACCTTGAGTATAACCAGACTGATAACCAATAGAGGTTTATTCGCAATGAAATTCAAATACATTCTTCTAATTGTATTGTTATGGTTTTGTCATGACGGATTCAGTATGGATCCGGCACGAATATGGGATATTCCCGCACTAAAGCAGACCCCAAAAGCGCAATGGGAACCGATCCGGGAAAAAACGGTTCGTGACGAACAGGGACACGAGTTTGTCATACAGACGCGTAAAGTATTTTATGAAGGCACTGTTTATCAGGGAAATACCACACGGGTTATGGCGTTTTATTCACAGCCGAAGGGGGAGGGACCGTTTCCTGGAATCGTTTTAGTTCATGGTGGAGGAGGAACTGCTTTTAGTTTCTGGACTCAATTATGGGCAAAACGCGGTTATGCGGCTATCGCAATGGATTTGGCAGGTAAAGAAGTATTGGACGATGAAAATACGGAACAACGTATTCACAATACTCGACGTCTCCAAGATGGAGGTCCGGACCAGGGGGCCCTTGAAAAATTCCATGATTTTGATCCGGAGAAAGGAGAATTTCGTGATCTATGGACCTGGCAGTCCATTGCCGCGATTATGAAGGCCCATTCACTTCTCGTCTCCCTTCCCTGTGTGGATGCCAAACGAACTGCGGCAACTGGTATTAGTTGGGGTGGTTATTTAACGACAATGCTAGCCGGGATCGATGATCGATTCCAGGTTATTGTGCCCGTCTATGGTTGCGGTAATATCTTCGAAGGAGGATGGAAATATTCCGGAGAATCGTCTCATTTGAAGAACAGACTGCGGTGGATTGAGTATTGTGACCCCAATTCCTATGTCGGAAAAGCCAATTGCCGAATGTTGTTTCTGGATGGTACCGACGATGTCTGTTATCCACTTGATATCAATCGTTCCTCGTGGGAAATGGTTCCGAATGCGGATGTTCGTCTTCAGGTTAATATGTGTCATTCACATACTTGTGGATGGAATCCGAAGGAGATCGGTGTCTACATTGATTCCGTTTTGAAAAACGGAATCCCTCTTCCATGTCTTGGTAATATAACCATAAAACAGACGGAAAAGGGGCTGGAAGTTTCTGCGCCAGTCAAATATAGTGCTAAACCGGTTTCGGCCCGTCTGGTTTATACTATCGATCCGGGCGGATACGACGATAACAGCCATAAATGGAAGAATCGGCAATGGAATTATATTCCGGCAGTGATTGTTCATGGAACCGTTCTTGGAATTCTTCCGAAGAAGGTGAATCAACGTCCGGTCCGCCTTTATCTGGATGCTACGGATGACAGTGGCAATATGGCCTCCACCCATTTTATTTGTGTACCAGCTCCATCTAAATAATACTACTTTAGGACGCTATAAATTCGGCATTTTCGGGGAGCGCGGACGCCATGCCTGACGGCAGGCAGGTCTCGTCCATATCCTCCAAAACAGGCGTCTCGCCTGTTTTGAAAAATAGACTTTTATAACGACCTTGAGTATAAATAATACTACTTTAGGACGCTATAAATTCGGCATTTCCAGGGAATGCGGACGAAACTCCGTGTTTTCCGGAATGACATATCATTCCGTCCGGGAGTATAAATACCTTCGAAAAACACCATATCACGCATAATTGTATCCATCGCTGATTTTCGGTCCATTGAAACAGGGGGTAATACAATCTGCTTTTGTAACCGTTCACGGATATAAAGTGAAACCACAGATATAAAGTGAAACCATGGATAACACTGATTTTCACAGATAGTTTTTTGGCAAACAAATTTTTTATGATAAAATCATTTATGATAATAGATAAAAATGTTTATTTTATTATTGTAAAATATTGTATTTTACGGCAGACTATCTGTGTTTATCCGTGATATCTGTGGTTCCAAAATCGTTCGTGAATGGTTATCTGCTTTTAAGGTGAAATCCAAAATATCAAAATGATTTAAATTTAATATTTAATTTCGACATACGGCAGAGTGCCTCCAGACTTTTAGAAAAATAAATCATTCGGGTTGTATTCTTTTTTCTTAATGCGTATTGATAGGCGCCGTAAAAAATCTTTTGTGTAATAATTCTTTTTTCATAAAGTTGATACACGTCCTCAATATAGGCCTCTTCCTTTTTGGTTTTGGCATAGAGTGTTTTTTTCATGATTTCTGGCGTGATTTGCTCTTTCTTCTTCTCCTCGGCGAAGATCTCCGTTGTGATTCCACAACAGAGTATACCTGCACTCAAAAAGAGGGTCTGTAAAAAATTGCGTCTTTTCATCATTGAAATCCTTTCTGGTACGAAGTATCCATTCCTAAAACGCTTTATTCCGACAATCCATTAAACCGACATATCTTCTATTATCGGTCATTCTGTTCATTTTATACAGTTTTATTTTCGGGATGATAGAGTTGGTCTGGTTCCTTAAAATAGAGTTCTATTTTATTGAAGAAACGACTGAAATGCAGGCCATCGACAAAATAATGATTAAATCGGCCAATAATTGGTATTTTATTTTCCTGCATTTTCCCCCAAGCGAGAATAGGGACAGTTTCGTTGAAGGTAAAGTCGGCTTGAGTTCCACCAGTGAAATGGAGCCAAGGAACACAGCTAGCGCAAATATAGTCCTCGTCATGATTGAGTCGTGGACCGGGCTGGGCCTTTTTCGCCGCCTCTATTTCAAGGTGTGCCACCTCTTTAAATTGAGGAAAGTCAGACCGAAATTCGCACCAGGCCTGACAGAACTCTTCGTTCGGCGTCATAATCGGCGTCATTGCAGCGAGCTGTTCATATTCGATAACCTGGCCGTTAATATAACGCTGTCGAAGTTGCGGAACTTCGTTGGCCGCTCGTAAAATCGCATAAAGTGTCAGGAGAAAAAAGGAGTCACCATTTTTCTTCGCTTGTTTGTATAATGGTTCGATCGAATACTGAACGTTAATCGAATATGACGGATTGGCAAATCTTCGATAGAACTCGAAGGTTCGGGAACGGGACCAGGTTGACATATCGATTACTTTATATTGTGCCATTTGACGTAACTTTCATTGAACTGTCCATTTTTTATTTATTATACCTACAGACGTTGTTTGGCGGATGTATGGCGGATAATATACTGTACGACGTTATAAATTCGGCATTCCCCGGGAGTACGGACGTCTCGTCCGCATTCTCCAAAACAGACGTTTCGCCTGTTTTGAAAAATAGACTTTTGTAACGACCTTGAGTATAGTTCCAATATCAAATATTTTGAATGGAACATCCACAACAAAATCGAATCAATTTTGGATCTTTATCTTGTAACAGGTCCTGTGGACATTCCATGGAAGGTTCTACCGAAAATTACAAAAAATCGATTTGCCCCATTTTCAAGGGACATTCGTTAAATTATTCCAAATTCGCGAAATTTTTCAGGATTTTTAATCCAACCGCCTGACTTTTTTCCGGGTGAAATTGTGTTCCGAAAACATTGTTTTGTGCGATGGACGAGCAGAAATCGATACAATAATCAGTGGTAGTGGCTACAATTTCTGGTTTTTCTGAAACGACATAATAGGAATGAACGAAGTAGACATAATCGCCTTCGTCTATCCCTTTAAACAGGGGGACTTCCTTCTGAAAATGGAGTTGATTCCAGCCCATGTGCGGAACTGCGTAGTCATGGGGCAATTGAAATCGAACGACTGAACCGGGAAAAATCCCCAATCCAGCGCAACCTCCGTTTTCTTCACTCCGATTAAACAGAAGTTGAAATCCGAGACAGATTCCTAAAAATGGTCTGCCTGATTCGATTCCATGATGGATAAAATCGACGAGACCTTTATGTTGTAATTCGACCATTGCGTCCGTGATAGCACCAACACCGGGCAGAACGAGTTTATCCATCTGGTCCAATCGTTCCGGGTCTGAACTGATTTCGGCTGTTACACCAATCTTCTCAAACGCCTTTTGAACGCTTCGAAGATTACCCATTCCATAATCAATAATACCTATTGTCATTTTTTTTCATACTTCTCAATTTTAGGTGGGGCAATTTTTTCCAGTAGCCGTAAAATAATATCTTCCCGGGTCAGGTTTTCCGCCTGGGCCTGGAAATTTGTACTAATACGATGTCGTAAAACAGGTAGTGCTACAGCTTTTAAATCTTCGATGGCCACGGAAAATCGACCATCCATGGCTGCCATTGCTTTTCCACCTTGGATTAGATATTGACCGGCTCGGGGGCCCGCCCCCCAATCAATAAACTCTTTAACGAAATCTGGTGCGGATGAATCACCAGGCCGGGTTGATCGAACCAGACGTGTCGCATATTGTACTATATATTGACTAACCGCAACCGATGAAACCAGTTTTTGAAGATTTAAAATCAATCGACCATTCAGTATTTTTCGAACGGCAACCGTTTCGCCTCGTGTTGTGGTCGATAGAATACGTTCTTCTTCTTCCAGCGTTGGGTATCCGATTTTTATATTGAACATAAATCGGTCCAGTTGCGCTTCGGGTAGTGGATAGGTTCCTTCCTGCTCGATGGGGTTCTGTGTCGCTATAACAAAAAAAGGTTCCGGAAGAGGATAGGTAGTTTGTCCAACCGTTACTTCCCGTTCCTGCATTGCCTGAAGAAGTGCCGATTGTGTCTTTGGGGGGGTTCGGTTGATCTCGTCCGCAAGAAGAATATTTGTAAATACGGGTCCCTCGACAAATCGGAAGTTCCGTTTCCCGTGTTCGTCTTCATCCAGAACGTTTGTTCCTGTAATATCTGAAGGCATTAGGTCCGGTGTAAACTGAATTCGCTTGAATCGTACATCCAGAATTCGAGCCAAGGTACTAACCATTAACGTTTTTGCCAGACCGGGTACTCCTTCCAGGAGACAGTGGCCCTGCGTAAATATTGCTGCTAAAAGCTGACGAATAACTGGGGACTGCCCTATAATGATCTTCTGTAGTTCGTCATTCATTAAACGACAGGTCTGCCCAAAATCGTTCAGTAAATTACCCATGTTACGTGGCTTGCCTTGCCCCCCTTGAACTGGGGGACTAGCTTGCCCGTTGACGGCAGGTGGAACCGATGGTGTATTTGATGTATTCAATGTTTTTCTCCAAAAAAGGAAGAACTTCGCACTCCAAAAGGTTCTGCCTCTTGGATAAATGGTATATTTTGAGTAGAATAAAGCATAGTGGGTTGGCTATGCCGATTCCTATAGTATCATTTTAACAAAAGTAACACAAACCGACAAGAGAGATGTTCGGAGTGAATTATAAAATAGTTATTAGAAAAGAAGTTATCATCTTAATTTTCCTGTTTTTAATTCTTTCAATTAAATTGAGAGGACAGGAACCCCCTGATCGTATGGTGGGAGATTTATCTCCAAAGGCGGTTCGAGATGGTATTAGTGGTGGAATTGATTATCTTCGCAGTGTCCAGAAGGCGGACGGGAGTTGGAATGAATACCCGGGATACGATCCGGGATCGACCGCGCTCTGTGCTCTGGCACTGATAACGGCGGGAATGGATAAAACCGATCCGATTTTAATTAAAGCGCTCGAATTTCTTCGGCGCCCATTAACCGCCAGTCAGTGGCAAACCTATCCTGTTTCACTACAGACGATGGTTTTTTGTTTGGCCAGTCCGGTTAAAGATAGGGATTTAATCGAACGTAATGTCAAATGGATTATTTCACGACAGTTTCAGGAAAAGGGGATATTTCAAGGAGGTTGGTCCTATTATGGTGTTGATCCGACCTATAATCGTGCCGACAATTCCAATTCACAATTTGCTGTTCTGGCACTTTATGAAGCGGAACGCATTGGAGTCAAAATCGATCAAAAGATATGGGATCTTGCCTTGGATTATTGGTCTCGAATGCAGAATAAAGATGGTTCGTGGGGGTATCGAGCCACAATAAATCCATCGTTACAGACGACGAACAGTGGTGATGGAACCGGTAGTATGACTTGTGCGGGTATTGCCGCTCTTGTCATATGCAGTGGTATACGTGAATCGGGGGGAGCGCGAATCGATGGTGAAAAATTGCAATGTTGTCAGGAAGTAGATGATACTGTCTCGGAGCGGATCAATAATGGTCTGGCCTGGATGGCAAAACATTTCAGTATTCAGACCAATCCGGGTACGAATACCGATATTGATACCTGGCTTTACTATTACCTGTACGGTCTGGAACGTGTCGGTCGTTTGACCGCGCATCGTTTTATCGGCAATAACGACTGGTATCGGGAAGGAACTGATTTTTTATTGCGCCGAAAAGGAGCCCTGTCAAAAATCTGGAAGGCACAGTCCGACCTCAAGGGGAATAATGCCATTTCGACTGCTTTTGCCCTTTTGTTTCTGTCAAAAGGACGACGCCCATGTCTTGTCTCTAAATATAAATATGGGGCAGGTACGTTGTGGAATGCCCATCCAAACGATCTTCAGCATTTAACAAATTATGTTGAAAAACAGTGGAAAATGGAATTGATTTGGCAGGTTATTGAAGCGGATAAAGCAACGATGGACGACCTTCTTCAGACGCCTGTTCTCTATTTTTGTGGAACGGAATCGCCAATTCCCAAGGATGAAACTGCCAAACGAAAAATGGTTCTGGCATTACGTGGTTATTTGGAACAAGGGGGATTTATTCTGGCCGAAGCCCTGGATAACGATGTTTCATTCGAATCCGGATTACGTGATTTAATGAAGGAGGTATTGCCCGGAGAAGAAAATGAATTTCAGCTTTTAGCCGAAGATCATCCCTTGTGGAATGCGGAAAAGAACATTCCCGCGGAGGAACTGCGGCCGATTTTAGGAATAGATTTCGGTTGTCGGACCAGTATTCTACTGATTCCCGCATGGAAAAAGAATACGGAGGAACCGATTTCCGTAAACAATGTCCAACCGTCTCTCTCCTGCCTCTGGGAGACTGCCTCGGAACGAACGAATATTAGGGAGACCATTCCGGAGACAATCCAAAAAAAAATCGGGGCAGCCCTGGATTTAGGGGTGAATATCCTCGCCTATGCAACGAATAAAGAGATGAAGAACAAGGAAGAGATTCCAAAATCGATCTCCGCCGAAGAGAATAAACGCGAAAACAAACAGGGAGCCATCTACGCCTCGCTCCTGGAATTCGGCGGCGGAACTTCCTGTGCCCCTCGGGCAATTCCCAATCTGATGAAGGCTATTCGAAACGATCTGGAACTGCCTGTTCAAACTTTTGTCCGGCGTCTTCATGCCGATTCCGATCTGTTATTCGATGCTCCACTCCTAATGATGCACGGACGTAATAGTTTCCATTTTTCCGATAAAGAACGTAAAAATTTGATTCTGTTCTTTAATCGGGGAGGGTTCCTGTTTGCGAATGCCATCTGTTCTTCCACTAAATTCGAGCAGTCGTTTATTGATGAAATGGCCCGTATTGTTCCGGATGGTAAATTGGAACCAATTCCATCCGACGATCCACTGTATTCCAGTTTGTATGGCGGGTTTGATATTAAGGAAATAGAGATAAAGAAAAAAAACAGCGGTGAAGATCGAAAAACGCAAACGATGATAACGAAGGGACCTCCGGAACTTCAAGGAATTAAACGTGAAGGCCGTTGGATCGTCATCTATTCTCCGCATGATGTTAGTTGTGCCCTTGAAGGAGGGGGGGCACTCCAGTGTAACGGCTATACCCAAAAGAGTGCCTTCATGATTTCTGTAAATGTGGTATTATACTCAATTGAACATTTATAAAGAGGTACGTTATGGAATTGGATTTTGTAGATCAGATACGTAAAAAGGTATGCGGCAGTCATCGACTTCTTCTTGGAATAGGGGACGATGCCGCGATTCTGAATTCGCGCGATTCCAATACGGTTGTTACGGTGGATCTTCTGACAGAAGGGGTCGATTTTTTAGTGGAGCAAACGCCCCTCCCTTTAATTGGACGTAAATCACTTGCCGTTAATTTAAGCGACTTGGCCGCTATGGCGGCGATTCCACATTCGGTTGTCGTTGCCGTAGCACTTCCACGTCGGCATGGAATGCAAATTGCCGAAGGAATCATGGAAGGGATTCTTGCCCTGGCGAACGAATACGATATAGCGATTGCGGGTGGTGATACCAATAGTTGGGAAGGGGATCTCGTTATTTCCATAACGGCGATTGGTCTGACCGCACCTTCGGGTCCATTACTCCGTTCAGGGGCAATGCCAGGCGACCGTATTGTAACCACCGGACGTTTGGGGGGAAGTTTTCCGGAACGACAATTTACATTTTGTCCGCGAATTCGCGAGGCTCTGTTTTTGAAGAAGTATTATGACCTTCACGCGGGAATGGATATTAGTGACGGACTTCTTCTCGATTTATCCCGACTGGTTGGGGAGAGTCATTGCAGTGCTGTTGTGGAAGAGAATAACGTTCCTGTTCACGATGATGTTGGTCGTTGCTGGCAAATAATCGAATCGACAAGGTCGTTCTATTGGACCAATCCGAAAATTCGTTCGCTTCTCGACCGTATGGATCCGCGGGAATTGAATGATCTTAAAAAGGCGGTTGTCTTCCCTTTTAATATTGATTGTTCCGATCCTGAACGATCATTGGGACAGGCGTTGTGGCTGGAGTCGGCGGAGTCCCTTTTGAATTTGATACATGACGCCAATACGGAACAGGCAATTTCTCAACGGAATTGGTCGTTACGTCGTGCTCTTAATGATGGTGAAGATTTTGAATTAATACTGGCTGTTCCACAAGAGGAGACGGAACGGCTCTTGAAGGAACAGCCTCTTTGGGATCATGGAATATCATTAACTGATATCGGTTATTTTCAGGATATTCAAGAAGGAGTTTTTATTAGAGACAAGAATGGAAATATCCGTTCGGGCGCCCGGGTAGGGGGATATATTCATCAGTTTGAATAAAGGTCGAGGCAGGGACGTTTCGTCCGTATTACGGGAAAGCAGGTATACCACCTGTTTTTAATTAGATGAAAGAAGAGAGTATGCAGATATTATTAACAAACGACGACGGTTTTTTCGCTCCTGGTTTGGCCGCCATGGCCAGGGCGTTACGGAAGTTAGGCAATGTATGTATTGTCGCTCCGGATATGGAGCAAAGTGGAGTCAGTCGTTCTTTTACGTTTTTACATTCTTTATCGGCCAAGGAGATCTATCGGAACGGAAATATTTGGGGCTACGCCGTGACGGGGAGTCCGGTTGATTGTGTGAAACTGGGGATTGCCAATTTATCTCCATGTCGTCCGGACCTGATTGTCAGTGGTTTAAATAACGGCTTGAATGCCGGGGCTAATATCGTCTATTCCGGAACGGTAGGGGCCGCTATCGAAGGCGCTTGTCAAGGAATTACCAGTATTGCGGCCTCCGTTGCCTATCAGCAGAATATCGTGGACGACGATTCCTTTGAAAAAGCTGCCGATATTGTTCTCTATCTGATTGAAAGATTATTGGATCAAGTTAAAACTTCTGGGGAACTCTTTAATATCAATATTCCACAAGAGGCGTTATCGAAAAAGGGAATTGATCTGGTGGCCATTGCTCCTGTGGATCAGACGAGTTATTGGGATTGTTACGAGGCTACTGGCGAACCCGGGTCTCAAATATTTTATCGACTAACCGGAAAACCTTTATTTGATAGTAAATGTGGTAATACCGATATTGAAATGGTCTCCAATGGTCATATTACCATAACTCCCTTAACGCCGGATTCCACAAAAAAGGAAATGATTCAGGAAATGAATCAATGGCAGTTTACTACGGATCTTGTGGAATTTGATTCAATGCTAAAACGAGAATCAATGGGATTTCGTATGGTCCGAAAAAACGTTGAGGAGAAAAACAAGTAATTTTTTATCCTGTATTCTTTTCCGAAGTGAAAAAAAACAGAAAATCAGTCTGGATTCAAAATACGATATACTTTATAATTCGTTATCTGGAAACCTCCAAGGGTAGACAGCACTTTAATTTAGGAGTTCATTCAGGGGAATAAAACAGGCGAGACGCCTATTTTCCCGGCAGTGCGGACGAGACTCCGCGTTCCAGTCAACTCCATTTTTTAAGTGTTCGCAACCACCAGGGGTTATTGTAGGAGACCATTAGGATAATTTATTATGAAAGTAAAGCCGCAAAACAACAGGATTAAGTGTAGCCGAAGACGATATTTCATATCGTTTTGTTGGTTTTTGTTTGTTTTTCTTGTGGTCATATCATCCAGGGTTTACGGTCAAAATCAACCGACAGTTCCTATGGCACTGAAGGACGACTGGGGAACCATCCGTATTAATATTACATGGAGTTCCGTTGAAAATGGTCTCTGGGATGGGAGCATTGTCCTTTCTTCCGGATCTTTTTCCGATTCTGTTTCACTGGGAAAGGACCCGCTCAGTCCTATTTTATTTAATCTTAATAACGAAAAAAAAGGAAATATTTCCTTTCAAACGGCACGGTCCGTTCTTTTTTGTGGTCTTCAGACGACCCTGCATACCGATCCAAAAGAAACTCTTTCGATTACGATCAATAACAGAAATACTGGTACAGTAATTAATAAAACGATATCAATCGAACAGATTTTGAAATCGTCAGTTCAAATTGCGGTACCTTCAACAATTAGCGGTATATTAATAGAGCAGGCGGCGGGCGACGTACTGCCCGTAAAGGTGGCGCGAGTATCCCAGGAGATTGCGCCTCCATTTCCATTAATAACGATTCCGTCCACACAGAAGATTCCAAGTATGGTTTTCGAGCCCGGCGAGTCGTTTCATATTACGGTTCAGCCACGGTTGAATAATATTCAGCCCCATTTGGAACTAATGCTTTCTGCCAATCTGACCATGATTGGTGAAAACAATGTTAATTGGACTGATTGCAAGGAACTTCCTCCCGACCAATTGACAAAAGTCGATTTTACCGTTCAAGTTCCTGATAGAGAAGGGGTTTTCGAATTAGTTTTTAACCTGCTTCCTAAAAATGGGACGAAACAGGGATTTTCTTTTATTCCGAATCCTTGGGATTCTAAAAAGGGAACCGTTTTGGCTTCTCGTACCATACAGGGAGTTGCTATTCGGTCGAAATCTGTGTCAGATCAATGGCGGAACAAGGAACAAGATAATAATTTCGATTTACGGAACGGACTTGTTGAAACAATCGATCCCAGTAATCCATCCTGGTGGAAGATTTTTGCAAAAAAACCTTTGTTTGGGAAACAGACATCCATTCCTTCTGCTACGGACACGACAATTCAGATGGAAAATCGAGTTGATTCCACTAATGGTGTTACCGAAGATATGGTTGTTCGTGCTCAACAGTCGAGTGTTTTTCCTTTTTTGAAAAAGGATTATTTGAAAATATGGAAAAAGGGTGGACTTCAATTGAATCTAATGCCCTGGCGAAGTTCAACGCCTTGGGGCCAATGGGACGAATTTTGGCGTCAATCTCGTGGAAGTGGGCATTTACATCCCTACAATTCCAAGGATCCTCTACATTCTTCCTTTATGGAACTTCGGACGGATAAAGATCCGGAGGTCATTCCTTGGGAGTCCTATACGATACCGATTCACGATCCTGGTCAGGCCCACCTTCTGGAAATTGAATATATTTCCAATGTTCCGCAGACCCTGGGGGTTAGTATTATCGAACCAGCCGCTTCCGGGGGAATTTTCCCGCGAACTTTGGATTATGGGCTCACTGTCTCCGAAAATCCTTTTGGTGACAATACCTCCCATCGGATAATGCGATTTCAAGTTCCTTTCTGGCCAAAAACGAAGACGCCAACAATTCTTTTAATGAATCGTGACAAAAAGCATTCGGCGGTTTTCGGGCGGATTCAACTCTATCGTGCGAAGGAGGACGGAGGTTTTATGCGGAATGCTGGTAGAAAATTTGCCGCTTTTATGACACGTCCGACTTTATGCGAACAATTTGCAGCAATTAAGATCGATTCTCCTTTTGACGTTACTGGCGTTGAAAATTGGACGACCTTTTATCAGGCTGTTGATCGTATGTCCAATTATTTAAAGATGGGTGGATATAATACGTTACTGATTTCTTCAGTGGCCGATGGCAGTACGATTTATCCGAGTCGATGTTTAAATCCTTCTCCGAAGTACGATTCCGGAATTTTCCTTTCCCGCGGTGAAGATCCGGTCCGAAAAGATGTACTCGAACTTGTGGCCCGGACATTTGATCGGGAGCAATTAACATTTATTCCCCATTTGGATTTGAACAGTCCACTTCCCAAATTGGAGGCAAATTTAGCGGCTGCGCGTATTTCCGGCAATCAGGATTCTATTCGTTGGACCGAAGGTATTTATTCGATTGGTCCGGAGGGTATCCTTTATGGAATGAATTACGCGACTCCGGAAGGAACAGGTCCTTGGTATAATATTCTTCATCCATTGGTTCAGCAGGCCGTTGCGGAAATCATCCACGAATTAGTGGAACGTTATGGTGGTCATGAATCGTTTGGTGGTTTAGCCATTGAACTTTCCGTACATAATTACATGCAGTTACCGGACGATATTTATTATGGAATGGATGATTATACGATTACGAAATTCGTTCGGGATACAAATTTGACAGATAAACTTAAAGGAAAGGACAACATTCCACTTCAGCAGTTTTTAACGGCAGTTGGTATGGAACGTTATCGTTTTAGGGCGCAGTTTATTAAAGATTATTGTCAGGAGGACTGGATACAATGGCGGGCAGAGTCGGTCTTTCAATTCTACAGTCAGTTAGGAAAAATACTGACGGAACGTCGTCCGGACACGCAGCTTTATATGACAGGAACGGAAATGTTGTATGGTGAACAGAGTCGTTATCGTACATGGCCGCAGGTTTTAAAGACCACACCACTTCAGGACGCGCTTCGAATGATTGGAATTGTTCCGGAGTTAATATCACGGGATAATACGTTGGTTTTACTTCGTCCTGGTGGCATTGCGGCGACAACCTCCTTAAATAAAAAAGTACAATTACTTGAATTTGACAGTCCGGAGAATATTGCTCTGTTTGCGAAGAACCCTCAACGAACGGGATCCCTTTTTATTCACAATGCAGAAGGACGAAATATTCCTGGTTTCGACCAGAAGAGTCCCTATCGACCCACGATTACGGATATATCAACACGTGCAATTCCTGCCGATTTCGAGAATCGGCGTCGTTTTGCACATCAATTAGCCGTTTCGGATACGTTAGCATTTTTTGATGGAGGGGAAATGCTTCCGATGGGGGGGGAAAATACCCTCGCGGAATGGATCTCTGTTTACAGATCTCTTCCTGCCATTCCTTTTGAATGTTATTCTCCTCTAAAAACGGATACTCCGGAGAATAAAGAGACGGTTCTTCAGCCCATTACCGTCCGTTATAAAAAAGTCGAAAATAATTTTTGGGTTTATCTTGTAAACGATGCCCCTTTTCATACGGGGGTAAATATTACAATCCAGAGTGCGCCGACGGCTAAAGCGATTACCTATTCCGGAAGTCGTAGTATAAACGACCCTGTTGAGGGGATTAATACGATGAACTGGACTTTGTCACTTCAACCCTTCGATTTAATTGCCTTTCAGATTACAGATCCCAATGCACTGATTACAAAAGTAGAGGTATCCCGTCCCGACGAATTATGTGGTACTAAAGGATACATCGCCCATGCCGTTCAAAATTATATTGATCGTATTCTGATTGCGCGTCAGGGGATAACCCAGGAATTAAAAAACGGTAATTTTGAAGAAAGTGTTCATGGGGCTCCTGTTCCTTCCGGTTCCGATAAAACCAAAAAAGGTCTTAATCTTGATATAACACGAATTAATCTACTGAAGAATCCATTTGCATCTTCAGAAAAGAATGACACGGAAAAAAAGGCGGTGAAAGGCGAGCCTGTTCCCGGCTGGCGCCGATTTGGGAGTAATGATTTTATTGTGGAGCTTGATTCTGTGAATCATTCCGAGGGAGATTATAGTGTTAAACTGTCTGGAGCCGGAAATGTTGGGGGGATTGTCAGTGCCCCTTTCGCTGCTCCGACAACCGGACGACTTTGTGTACAGATGTCTTTTGGTATTCCCAGGGAAACCATGAAACTCCCGTTACGGCTCTGTCTGATTGGGCGGTATCATGGGAAACCGTATCAAAGACAAGTGGATATCGGTTCATCCATTTTAAATCGTATTCAGAACGGGCGCAAAACCGGTTTATATAACGATACGAATTCCGTTCTCTGGACGGAGGATGTTATTCTTTTTGATCGACTTCCTCTGGAGGGGTTAGAGAATATTTCTCTGCGTTTCGATATGTTGGGGGAGGGAACGGTCTGGCTTGACCATACCCGTATTTATAGTTTGATTCTTGCGGATCTGGAGCAGAAGGAGTTAATGCGTTTTATACAGACGGTCGATTATCGTGTCAATCGGGAACGGGTGGAAGATTCGCTTAATCTCCTCAATACCTATTGGGCTCTTCTCTTGCAGGAACGGATTCCGGACGATTCACCTTTAATGACCAAGCGTCCGACTCGCCCTGATATTCCTTTGTCTGTAGAAAATCAAAAGAAGGAAAAAGAGCCGGAAAAAGAAGCAAAAGGCTTTTTTGGAAGAATGTTCCAATGGTAAATAATGTGACATGGATCTTTATCCATCAGTACCATGAATACTATTAATACCATGAATACTATTAATACCATGAATACCATTCAAGCCTTTATAATGGACTGTACCTTAAACGGACACGTATTTTTTACGGCAAAACATATGCCCGTTCTTTTTATATTCAAATTGTTTACATTTTGAATATGTTGTTTGATTTTATTACCATCCGAAGGCTAGTCGAAGATTACCGACATGGAAGGTTTGGGAATTATTAAAGAGACAGTCGTAATTACCGAAGACACGGATATTATCCCGAGCGATATTGAGACCAGCACCGACTGTTCCCCAATGAGAGCCGAGATCGTTTCCATAGACTGTAAATTGGCCGGCTCCTTCGAAATCGTCCAAACCGGTATTATTGAAGGACGAGGTTACGCTGGTATCGACATTATTGAATTTATGAGTCCAATTACCATGGATATCGGCGGTCATGAGTCCATATTGACCGATGGAGCAATCAACAGATAATCGTGACCCCAGAACGTGTGTTTTTAATCAATATCGCCTCTATCTCCATTTGTCTCTATCTCCATTTGATAAATTGAAATTGTCTTGCTGATTTACCCTCTTGACGATGTTCGACGATATATTTTTAGAGTAACCGTTCACGGATATAATATGAAACTACGGATATAATATGAAACCACGGATATAATATGAAACCACGGATATAATATGAAACTACGGATATAATATGAAACTACGGATATAATATGAAACTACGGATATAATATGAAACCACGGATATAATATGAAACCACGGATAACACTGATTTTCACGGATAGTTTTTTTGTAAAGAAACTTTTTAATGATAAAAATATTTATTATATAGATAATGTTGAGTATGTTATTGTAAAAGATTGTATTTTCCGGCAGACTATCTGTGTTTATCCGTGGTATCCGTGGTTCCGAAATCGTTCGTGAAATGTTACCCCAGATATTTTTACCTCCGTCACAGAGAATGATTTTGGAATGGCGGTCGGAAGTCGTCGTTCCATTGTTTCAGCTTCCCTCTCTAATTTTTCCTTGAATGGTTACTTTTTCTAAAAAGGCATTGTATATCTGTGTCAGGGTAATATTGTGTCAGGGTAATACTGTTTTGTACGTCCATAGTGGATACTATAATCATTCAATTATTTTCAGTCAACTCTTTTTTTGTATCTGTGAACAGGTACCTTTTATTTTATGTTAACAAAAAAAAGGAATTTAATATAATATCAATATTTATATAATATTACATATATAAATAATGATACGTATATCGACTCCGGGCTGGGTAGTACCAGGAATGAAAGTTACACCCATTAAAAATACCCCTGTACAATGTAATATTTTGCTTTTTTTTATTTTAGGGTCAAAATCTTCTTGAAGATATAAAAAATTCCCTGTATAATATCATTTAGTATTGTGATTCCTTTCTTCTGTTTAAACATAATTTATTGTATTACTTTTATCTTCCGTTAGCAAAAGAGTGGATCCAATGCCGTTTAAGATTTATATTTTATTATCCATATAAAATGTCGACATGTTTATTGATACTGGACTGGGTCGTACCCGGAAAGAAAGTTACACCCAAAAATATTCGTAATAATTTAGAAAAAACGCTCTTAAATATTATTAGAGGTAAAAAAACGTTACGAGGACTATAGATTTGAAGTTAGATTAGAGATGTAAAATATTTAACCGAGAAGAATCCCTCGGAAATAGAGTAATACAAATACAGGGAAAGCCATTCCTTGAAGTGGTCGGGATTTTCTCTTAAGTTTCCAGATCTGTTTGATATAAAGTTGTGATAGTTAAGTATTCATGAAACAGTCCGGGAAGATATACCGTATTGATACCGTATTGTTTATGACTGTTTAATTGTGAACATTAATCATATATAAATACAGGGATTTATCAATGTTGAGTCTACAAAGCGCGAAAAGAGAATCATTGTTTATTGTTCTATTTTTAAAATAAACAGAAAGTGCCAGTTTTCAATCCTAACAAACTATGGTTCTTAAATAATGGACACGGAATCGAAATGCGATTCTTCGAGAAGGATTTAATCAAGAAGCTGGAAGAGAAGATTATTCCCCTTGAATCGTCCGTTTGGTTTCAGGGAATGTCTTCCTGGAAGCCCATTATTGAGATCGCGGAATTTCGTCCCTACTTCTTTCCGGAAGAGGTAAAGGAAGAAGAGGACGACGAGGTCGACGAGGAAGAGGACACAAAGGAATACATCTTCAATCATCATTATAGTAATCAGGATAATATAAATCGGCAAACCATATATCGTATTCAGTACAACGAATATAAATTCTGCTGGTGTCCGGCTGGATCTTTTATGATGGGGAGTCCGATGAACGAAAGCGGACGGATGCAAAATGAATATCGGCATGAAGTCTATATTACAAAAGCTTTTGCGCTACTTGAAACACCCGTCACACAAAAACTCTGGGAAAGTGTTATGGGAAATAACCCGAGTGCCAATTTTGGTTCAAATTACCCGGTGGAACGAATTAACTGGTTTGATTGTAAAAGTTTTATTGACCGCCTCAACCAATTGGATATTCTGGCCCGTGACTATGTTTTTGGATTCCCCTCTGAAGCACAATGGGAATATGCCTGCCGTGCCGGTTCGAATGCGACCTTTAATTTCGGAGATACTCTCAATGGTATGAATGCAAACTGTAATGGAAATTTTCCCTACGGAACCAATCAGAAGGGCCCTTTTTTAAATCGGACGACTGAAGTAAAACAATATATCCCCAACTCCTGGGGGTTCTATGATATGCACGGTAACGTTAACGAATGGTGTCAAGACTGGTTTGCGGAAAATTACTATACGATTTCACCCTTAAAGGACCCGACCGGCATTCCCAATGGCGGGGAACGCGTTAATCGCGGTGGTGGGTTTACGAGTTTTGCATGGTTCTGTCGTTCCGCCAATCGTATTAGAAAAGAGCCTTTCTTTCGGAGTAACAGTCTCGGTTTCCGAATCGCTATTATCAACAGATATTAGAAGGTGCCTCCATCAATCTTTACAAAACGATTATGAAGACATCGGTGGTTACCATACTTCCCTCTGTTCGCAATCTCTCCCAACCACTAAAAGACAACGTTTTAATTCGAAGTTTTGCAGCCATTCACGATCAATTTTGGTAACCATTCACGAACAATTTTGGTAACCATTCACGAACGATTTTTGTAACCACCGATATCACGGATAAACACAG
>CAYUAP010000077.1:0-18549 GCA_964442735.1 uncultured Planctomycetaceae bacterium
AGGCGAGATGCCTGTTTTCCCGGCTGTGCGGACGAAACGTCCGCGTTCCAGTCAACCCCTGGGGAATAAAACAGGCGAGACGCCTGTTTTCCCGGCTGTGCGGACGAAACGTCCGCGTTCCAGTCAATCCCTGGGGAATAAAACAGGCGAGATGCCTGTTTTCCCGGCTGTGCGGACGAAACGTCCGCGTTCCAGTCAACCCCTGGGGAATAAAACAGGCGAGACGCCTGTTTTCCCGGCTGTGCGGACGAAACGTCCGCGTTCCAGTCAATCCCGTTTTTTAAGTGTTCGCAACTACTATTATCATAAATAATGATATTATAAAAAAGTTTGTTTGCCAAAAAACTATCCGTGAAAATCAGTGTTATCCATGGTTTCACTTTATATCCGTGAACGGTTATAACTTCAGAAATACCATTTGTGCGATTTTATCAAGTATCGTTCTTTCATGGGAATTAAGATGAATGTTTAGAAAAAATTCCTTCAGATAATTAAATCGGTTGACTCCTTTATTGGAATCAGTCGTGTATTTATGCTCAAGGCCGTTTTAAATACATTTTTTCAAAACAGGTGGGACGCCTTTTTTGGATATGCGGAGGAGACGTCCATACTTTCTGGAAATACATCCTGAAAATACATCCTGGAAATAATAGTATTGTAACGACCATTAGTATATTATGAATGTTATATCTATAATAATATTGGGAAAAAGAAATAAAACAAGAGGTTGCAGTTAATGACATTATCCATGAATTCACTGGAAAAAAAGGCAATAGATACCATTCGAGCCCTATCGATGGATGGAGTTCAGAAGGCGAATAGCGGGCATCCGGGAACGGCAGTTGCCCTGGCGCCAGTTGCCTATCTTTTATACAATGAACAAATGCGTTATAATCCGGCCAATCCCTATTGGCTGGGTCGGGATCGATTTATACTATCGATTGGCCATGCATCCATGTTAATATACTCCATGTTACATCTAGCCGGAGTTATTGATCCGCAGGAGAACGGCCCCTCCATAACGATGGAAGACCTCAAAAGCTTTCGTCAGTTAGGGAGTCGTTGCGCGGGCCATCCGGAATATCGTCATGTTGCCGGAGTAGAAATGACGACCGGCCCCCTGGGCGCCGGAGTGGCTACAAGTGTCGGATTCTCCATGGCGGAACGCTGGTTGGCCGCACGATATAATCGAAACGGATATCCACTATTTGATTCGCACACCTATGTACTCTGTGGAGATGGCGATATGATGGAAGGTATTACCTCCGAAGCCGCCTCGCTCGCCGGTCATTTAGGACTCTCCAATCTCTGCTGGATCTATGACTCCAATAAAATTACCATCGAAGGAAGTACCACTCTGGCGTTTACAGAAAATGTTCAAAAACGATTTGAAGCCTATGGTTGGAATGTTGTTTCCGTTGAGGATGTAAATGATCTTCCGGCCCTTCGATCCGCTTTTCAGCAGGTAAAAGGAGAAAAATCGAAACCAAGTTTGATTATAGTTAAAAGCGTTATTGGCTATGGCGCTCCAGAGAAGCAGGGAACTCCGGATGCCCATGGAGCTCCGTTGGGTGACGATGAAATTCGGAAGGCCAAGGAGTTTTATGGAATGGATCCGAACGCGACATTCGCAGTCGGAGAAGAAGTCTACGACCTGTTTCATCGACAGGCAGGAACGAACGGCGCGAAGGAAGAAGAAAAATGGAATAAACTTTTAGCCGAATATCAGAAACAATATCCGGAACAGGCCGAGGAACTAAAACTTCTCTCTCAAGGTAAATTTCCCGCCCATTGGGATCAGGCACTGGAGACATTTCCATCTGACGCCAAGGGTATGGCCTCCCGAAAATCAAGTGGAATCGTTCTAAATCAAGTGGCAGCCGGAATTCCCTGGTTTCTCGGAGGTTCCGCCGATTTGGCTCCCTCCAATGTAACTCGATTAAAAGATCCATCGATGGGTGATTTTTCCGCAACAGAAGCAGGCCGTAATTTTCACTTCGGAATTAGAGAAAATGCCATGGCTGCCATTACAAACGGTATGGTTCTCTCCGGACTACGTGCCTACTGCGCAACTTTTTTCGTCTTCTCCGACTATCTTCGACCCATGATTCGTCTAGCCGCCCTTATGCGTATTCCAACCATGTTTGTCTTTACCCATGACTCAATTGGAGTCGGTGAAGATGGACCAACGCATCAACCAATCGAACATTTAGCCGCCCTTCGCGCTATTCCGAATCTCCTCGTTTTTCGGCCCTGTGACGCTAATGAAGTTCGTGAATGTTATCGGGCCGCCCTTCTTGAAACCGAAACACCTTCCGTCCTCGTTATGACAAGACAGAATCTCCCGACCATCGATCGATCGAAATTACCAGCGTCGGCACAATCTGCAAATGTCGCAAAAGGGGCCTATATTATCGCGGAAAGCGGAAACGGATCGCCCCAACTCGTACTCCTGGCAACAGGAAGTGAAGTCTCTCTCTGTCTGGCCGCAATGGAAATATTGGAGTCAGAAGGAATTCGGGTTCGCGTGGTTAGTATGCCCTGTTGGGAACTCTTCCTCCGCCAGTCAAAAGAATATCGTAACGAAGTCATTCCAGTCAACTGCCCAAAATTGGCCGTCGAATTGGGGGTTGAACTGGGCTGGTCCAAATTTACAGGTGATAATGGACATTTTCTAGGCATGGAACAGTTCGGTCTCTCCGCTCCTGCCGGTGTCTTGATGAAGCATTTCGGCTTTACTCCGGAACGAGTGGCGGAATTAGCTAGAAATTTAGTTAAATAGATCCTGTAAATGATCTGTAACCGTTCATGGATATAATGTGAAACCATGAATATAAAGTAAAACTACGGATAACACTGTTTTCACGGATAGTTTTTTGACAAACAAACTATTTTATGATCAATATCAATGTTTAGTTTGCTATTGTAAATATTGTATTTTGTGACAGACTATCTGTGTTTATCCGTGATATCCGTGGTTCCAAAATCAATCGTGAATGGTTACCCAAAATCGTTCGTGAATGGTTGTTCGAGAATGGTTACCTGTAATCATTATAAAATTTCATTGTTCAATGAAAATATCGGAGTCAGTAGAGCGACTCCTTCGATCTCAATCATCTGCCCGTCGTTGCCGGGCTTGTGTAAACAAGATCCGAAAAATTCATTTTGATTGAGAATAAAAAAAGGACGTCAACATAAATGATATTGACGTCCCCTTGTACTTTTTCGGTATTTTTTAAACACAAAAGAAACTCAATGTTCTTTTTCGAAGTGTTTAAATATGAATATAACTCTACTGACCAAAATTCATACAGTCGAAACAGAAGATTTTATTTGTACTTGCATATTCTATTATGCTTTATTATAATCCGAAACATAAACATTTTAAGTTTTGTTTGCCATGATTATCCAAACAGGAACAAACTATTAACTTCTGAACGACAACAATAAAAAGAAAAACAAAGTATTCGAGTTCCACCTCGTTAAATAAAGGTTAAATTAACTGAAAGCTACCATTAACAACGCAAACGGATTTTGGGATGATATCAATAATCATCCCCAATTCAAATTTTGGAACGAGCAAGCCTCATCATTAGGGTTCCTCCATTATGTTTACCCATTTTCTTGTATAAAAGGCGTTTTTATACAAATAACGACCACTTAACAGTTTTCGTCCTCCATTAAAAACTTTTTATAATGAACCAAAACATTGTGATAATTTCAACAGCCTGAAGTTACCTCCCTTTAAGGCCTCATAAATCATTATATTTTGGGCGATTTCCTAAACCTTGAATCTACTTAATATTGGTATGACACCTTAATAACCAATCAATTGTGACAATACCAAGTGAAGTATACGGGTTCAGCATTCGCACAATATAACTAACAATACAATACAAACAAGGAGCAATAACAATCGTGAAGAGAAAACAAATAATACAATTGAATTCTCAAACAAACTGTTAATCGCATTCAATTATTGTTGAAAAATATAAATTGGACCCTCTCCCTCAACAACACAATTATTATACACCAGATCTTGATTTCTGTCAAATGGTATTTTACTAAAAGTTGGGATTTTTCTTGATTTTTTTAAAAAAACTTTGTTTTCCCATCTAAAATGAATATTTTACATGTTAATATAGGTATTATATATAATATAGAATCTATTTTTTATGTATAAAAGGTCTTCCGCTGACTCCCGAACGGCTAAAATTAATAATATTGTAATTAATAGTCGTTCTATATTTTTCCCTCTGTACCTGGTGGTAGACAACACTTTCATTTAGGAGTTATAAAACAGGCGAGACGCCTGTTTTCCCGGCGGTGCGGACGAAACGTCCGCGTTCCTGTCCCGTCTTGCAAAAAACAGTTTTTTCACAACTGCCTGTGAAGCGCAGAAAATTTTTCACGCGTGATATGAATTTTTAGAACAGAGAAATGGATGTACTAATTGTAATAATTAAAGCGGATAAAAAGAGTAAAACTGAAATTATTTTATTAAAAAACACCTTAAAAGTATTTGTATTCTCAAGTTTTTGAGATAAACTTGTGGTATTAGTTGTTCAATTATATCTTTAAGAGAACATATACTATGATATCATTTAGTCAATGAATTGTAAACGGTGTTTTACCTGTTAAACAGGGGCGGACAAGAGGTACGTATCCCATCAATTCTGATGACAATATTATTAGTCTATATTTTTAGACGATATTATTAATAGAAAGTCATTTTACAAGGAGGCATTCCATGAAAAAAAGTATGATTATATGCGCTATTCTATTATTATCACTCGTGACAGCAATAGGCTGCAAAAGTGCGGCGTCAAATTGCTTTACACGTAATGGATCTCGTACTCCTGTATCGACGAATTCCATGTCGGGAACAAATCAGGCACTTGTATCACCTCCGACCTATCCAATGGAAAATGTTATTTACGCGGCTCCAACCGCAGGCAGTTGTGCGCCCTGTACTCCGAACGCCTGTACCCCTGTTTCTGGAGCCTGTGATCCCTGTGGCGCCAATACAACGGGAGCTAGTTATCCTCAATCTGTTCTTCCTGGAATTAATTGATACCGATTTATTTTCATTCCAGAAGGAACTCTATCGCAATATAAACTCTATCGCAATATAATGACGATAGTTTTCCTTTATCTGTTCATTCCTTTATCTCGACTCCGTGAAGGACAAAATCTCCGCGAAGGAGAAATATCATCGCGCAGGACGAATGTCTCCCGTCCTTCTGGAATACAGATCGGAGCGAATTCCTTGCTCTTAACCAAAATAGAACCAATCGATTGTATTAATTCCCAGGAACAAGAGAGGTCAGGAATCAGGTTATCCATCGATTCCTGCCTAAAATAAAAATACCGAACAAGTGGAACGTTTATCTGCCTTCTGTTTATTTCTGCATGACTCTATTTTGCCATGATTTATTTAGCACGAATGTACATCATATGGAGTTCGTGTATCATTGATTCTATAATACTTGTTTCCTGTTCCGTTCTATTCCCTTTTGTTTTATCGAAAACAAGTTGAATCGTATCAATTAGATGTTTAGCCTGATTCAATCTTTTTATGGCTTTTCCTGTCATGGGATTAGGAATTAAACCAAGTGAAACCATGGCCTGCGTTCCAAGGCTCTGAACCAACGTCAGAAGATCCGGAGCAGGAAGTTCCATATCCGGGATATCGTCAATATCAGGAATTTTTTGTTCTTCACCCTCTTCATGATGATGATGGCAACCACACTGATGCTCCTCTTCACCTTCTCCATGTTGATTACCACACTCGCATTGATGTTCCTGATTATTTTCGTTATGCGGGCAACCACACTGATGTTCTGCTTCACCTTCTCCATGCTGATTACCACACTCGCATTGCGGTTCCTGATTACCATTCTCCTGTTGACATCCACAGCCGCATTGATGTTCATTATTTTCCTGTGCCATTTTTTCTCCTTTTCGTAAATGGTTCGTTTTATAAATGGTTATTTATGGTTGTTTATTGAAACCATGATTTTTATTGTATCTTCTTTATACCTTAAATGTATAATAAAATTTTATAAAATCAAGTTTTATATACATTTTCGTGGAAACCACCGTTTATTATTTTTATCAGGTACGTTCTTCTTCAAGACGTTTAATTTCTTTAAATACCGTTTCCTTGTCAGGAATTCTATGATTTTCTTCATCGGAATCATATATGATTTGAAGTGACTCCAGAATTGATTTTGCTTTTAGTTGTCCGGAGGATCCGGCACATTCATAAAAACAAAGTCCGTTCAGATGATCGTATTCATGCTGTACAATTCGGGCTGGAAAACCCTTCCAGTTATAGGTGACCAGCTTTCCTTCCAGAGTAATCGCTTGAAATGTTATCGATTCCGCACGACGAATTTGAAGTCTTAATTCGGGAAAACTGAGGCAGCCTTCATTATCTTCAATCTGGCCCTTGCGTTTTTTTATAATGGGATTAATAAAGACAAATTCTTCATTCTTCTTTTCCGGGTCGCCTGTCGGATTCATTACAAAGAATCGCCAGGGGAGTCCTACCTGATTTCCAGCCAGGCCGACTCCCTCTTCCTTGTAAAGTATTTCAAACATCTCTCGAACGATATCGACCAACTTTTGATCGATTTTCATTATCGGTTTTGCGACATAGGAGAGAATGGGATGGGGATAATGCAGTACTTTCATGACAAAAACTTTCTTTTTTTTACGTTATGGGCAAAATTCAAGTAAAGATAGATTTTTTTTATTATATAATATAGTATAATATCTTTAAATAGAAATTTTTCCAGTGGGGGACATATTGTTAATGAAAAGGACGTTACGTGAAAACAACTGAAGAAACATCGCGACAAGATAAAAGAACGGTAGGACTTTATTCTTTTGTCGGTTCCTTGCTGATGCATTCTCTACTTTTTATTTTTTTATTTTTTGTTATTTCCAGACTTCCGAAGTCTGGCAGTTCTCTTGGTGAACATAGTACCGAATCCGTTGGAATTGTTTTTTCCGGAGGGTCGGGAACCACCGCGAATCAAAAGGAAACGGAAAATTCACAGAATGATAAAGAGCAGAAAAAAAAGTCCGCAATGGATCTCCTCCCTGCCTTCGAACAGGATCATCCTGTTCTCGAAGAATTGTTGCCGAAACAAAATATTTTGGGAATGAATAACGATACTGCGACAAGTTCATCGGAAAATACTTCGCAGATCAGACATGTGGTTGTATCGGATAATGACTCCGATTCCCATCATGGACAAGGTCATAGTACGGATGGGGGTCATGGTACGGACGGAGGTCATGCCGGACAGACGGTAACTTTTGGAGACATTAAAGGGAACGGTCGTAAATTCGTTTATGTTCTCGATCGATCAGAGAGTATGCGTTGGTCAAATGAATGGCCAATGCGTTATGCCCTTCGAGAAGCGAAATCGAGTATTGGCAGTTTGGATCGGGCCTCCGGGGCTCTTCGTTTTCAACTTGTCTATTATAATCACGAGGCTCGCGCCTTTGATAAAGGACGTCTCCTGGATGTTAATACCGAAAATAAAAAAAAGGTAATCCAATTTTTAGATTCCATTTTTCCGGAGGGAGGAACCGATCCTCTAGCCGCCATTGATATCGCGGTTAAAATGGCTCCTGACGTGATTTTTTTTCTGACCGATGCGGACGAAGAAATTACGCCCATGGCATTGGCGAAAATTCATGAAATGGCAAAAAAAGCCGGTGTTCGACAGATACATGTCGTTGAATTTGGTAAATCGAACGCCGTCAAGAAAAAATCGTTTCGTCAACTCGCCTATGATAATAATGGCCAATATATTTTTAAACGAATCGATTGACCAGGGACCAGGATCAACATAAAATTGGTATTGAATTTAATGAAATTTAAAATTTGATTGTTCCACGCATTTGAATAAATTTAGGTTCTGTTCACAGATGGTGGAAAAAAAAATAAAGATATCATCACAAACCATGGCCGATAGAGGTCTGTTTTGTGAAAAAGTTGGTTATAATTTACGTTTTCCGGAATAGCCAAGACAGGCGAGACGCCTGTTTTATGGAGACACGGGCGATATGTCCGGGCTCCTGTCCGGACTGTCCAAAAAACAGTTTTATCACACCTGCCTGTGTATAGCAGGAAATTTTTTATGCCTTGTATTCTTTGTTTTATTATAGAATAAATAAAATAGATTAGGAGAAAATGTAATTATGATTTGTGTTAGTATTGCCTGTGGTAGTCACACACGAATGATAACGGAAATGAAACAGTTGGCGGAAGATAATGTCGATCTAATCGAACTTCGATTGGATGTATTACGGCATGAACCTGATTTTCGTCGTCTGTTAAAAGAAAAAAAAACTCCATTAATAATAACGATACGTCGTGCAAGCGAAGGAGGTTTTTGGCGTGATTCGGAAGAGAGTCGCGAACGTCTTCTTCGATCCGCTATTATTGAAGGAATAGAGTATATCGATCTTGAAGATGATACCGCACTTAAAATTCCTCGTTACGGCAAGACAAAACGTATTATCAGTTATCATAATATGAAGGAGACGCCGGATCTGGACGAAATCTATAATCGTTTATTGAAAGGTGATCCGGACATTATCAAGATAGCTGTTATGCCGAAGAACATTAATGACGTTTACCGTATGCTGGCCTTTACAAAAGAAAAGAACAAGCCGGGAAGAAAAATCCCCTTTATTGGAATTTGTATGTCGGAATTCGGTGCCATGACGCGAATTCTTTCAAAAAAATATGGGGCTCCGTATACCTACGCTTCTTTTTCGAAACGTCGCAATATCGCTCCTGGCATGCTCTACTATAAAACGCTCCGTGATGTTTATCATTACAACATGACCAACGATTCAACAGAGATCTATGGTGTCGTTGCCGATCCTATCAGTCATAGTTTAAGTCCCTTGATTCATAATAAATCTTTTGAGGAACAGGGCCTCAATAAACTCTATCTTCCCTTTAGAGTTTCGAAGGAGGACCTGGAAGATTTCATTCAACGTTCATCGGAGATTGATTTGCGCGGTCTCAGTGTGACTATACCACATAAAGTGGCGATTATGAAGACGCTAACACAAATTGGAGAAGCGGTTCGGGAAATCAGTGCCTGTAATACGGTTATCTTTAAAGATGGGGAACGTATCGGTTTCAATACGGACTATATGGCGGCCATTTTAAGTATTGAAGGTGTGATGAAAGTTGAGCCTGGAACGATTCGTGCACTTCACGGAAAACGTGCCATGGTGCTTGGGTCAGGAGGGGCCGGCAAGGCGGTTGCGTTCGGATTAAAAGATCGCGGAGCCCATGTTATTGTAACCGATGGATCCGGAGAAGTTGCTTCCGATCTGGCAACTCAACTGAATTGTGACTGCTGTCCCTGGGAGCAACGGACAATGCAGAAGGTTGACATTCTCGCCAATTGTACACCGATCGGTATGTTTCCTAATGTCGATAAAACGCCCTATGATCAAAAGGCACTCCGTCCGGGCATGATTGTTTTCGACGCAATATACAATCCGGAATTTACTTGGCTGATTCGTTCCGCAAAAGAGAGAGGATGTTCAATAGTACCAGGTATGGAGATGTTTGTGGGTCAAGCAGCATTACAGTTCAAACTCTTTACAGGGCAAAAAGCGTCTATTGGTTTTATGCGGGAACTTGTAAAGAATGCGTTGGCTCCGGTTCAGGAGGAAGAGGAAGATTAGTAACGAACATTCGAATAAAAGGATCAAGGGATGTTAAATCAAGGGATGTTAAATAAAATCATTCTGATAGGATATCGGGCAACGGGCAAGTCGAGTGTTGCCATGTTGTTGGCGAATCGATTACAATGGCGGTTGATCGATACTGATCCCATGATAGAAGAAGTGGCAGGAAAATCCATCGCGAAGATTTTTGCGGAGAATGGCGAGACAGTGTTTCGTGATCTGGAGGCTTCGATAATGGCTTCCGTTTTACGTGAAACCGATAGTCTCGTGATTTCAACAGGCGGGGGGGCTCCACTACGGGAAAAGTCTCGCCTTTTAATGAAAAAAAATGGATTGGTCTTCTGGTTGACCGCCTCTCCAAAAACAATTGCACTTCGAATGAATTTGGATGCCACAACGGTCAATCGTCGTCCTTCTTTAACCGGTTTGTCTCCTCTACAGGAAATTGAGGAAGTTTTAGCGAAACGCACTCCCATCTATCAGGATGTTGCCCATTACGTGATCAACACAGAAAACAGGTCCCTGGAGGAAATTGTAAATCAGATATTCAACCTATATAAACAACAATTAAAGGAATTATAAAAATGAGGTCTTCCCTATTTTACCCATTGTTTCATGTGAAACATCATTTAGGCGCTACGATACTTCTTCTGCTTCTGATATTATCCGGAAGTTTGTACGCACAGGAATGTCAAGCGATTCGTAACGCTATGGCGCCCTTTATGAATCGGGGGAGTCTGCCCGGATATGTTGCTGTTATTGGAAATCAGGATAATATTCTGGCCTTTGAGGCACAGGGGGTTATCGATTTGGATTCTAAAATTCCGGTCTCGAAGGAAACCATGTTTTGGATCGCTTCCATGACAAAACCTGTGACCGCTGTTGCTGTTATGATTCTCGTCGATGAAGGAAAACTCTCCCTGGACGATCCGGTTTCCAAATTTATACCGGAGTTTAATCATCTATGGGTCTGTAGTAAAAAAAGTGATAATGATATCCTTCTTGTGCCTGCCGAAAAATCGCCAACCTTGAGACAAGTCCTGTCACATACCGGGGGATTCGAGTTCTTTACGCCCTATATGGGTCGAGTTGGAATCGATTCACTTCCAATGGAACGTTTGGCTCTATCCGCGACAATGTTTCCTTTAAAGTATCAGCCGGGCAAGGATTATCAATATTCCAATACAGGAATTGATATTGCCGCCGCTGTTCTGGAGAAGGTTTCCGGACAAAAACTGGAAGATTTCATGCAGAAAAGGATCTTCGATCCCTTGAAGATGAAAAATACAACCTTCTTCCCTAATCAGGATCAATTGAAACGCCTGGTAACGCCCTACACCTGGGATAAAAAAGCAGAATCACTAAAGGCCATGCCTCGTATCTGGTGTCTGAATCTGCCCTATAATGATTCTAATATCCGATTTGCGGAGGCTGGCGGCGGTCTCTTTGCCACCGCAGAAGATTGTTTTCATTTCTATCAGATGCTCGTTAATGACGGAATCTATCAAGGTAAACGTATTCTCTCTAAAGAGGCCATTAAAGAGATCACAAAAGATCAAACCGGACTGAAAAAAAACTATGGCCTTGGCATGAATGTCCAGAAGGAATATTACGGTCATGGCGGAGCATACGGAACAAATGCGTCTGTTACTGAAAATGGGAAAAGAATTAATATTCTGATGATACAATTAACCGATGTTCCGGATCTGCACAAAATACATAATGCGTTTAATAGGGTAAAGTTGAACTAATATATCCTTCCATCCATATTTTGAAGAAGATATGAATGTCAATTTGGGTATGACATATTAGACGCCGTTAAAATTCAACAAAATATTATGAAATTTCATCGACTTGCCAAAAAAAGGGGGAGACAGAATGAAAATTATATATTATACTTTAATGAACTGGTTTTCGGCAAAGGCGATGGAGACGCTGGAAGAGCGTCTGGCGGAAAAAATGAACGAAAAACAGGAAGGTTCCAAACAGGAAAAGAAATCGGCTCAAACAGATTGTGAAAAAATAGAAAATGAAAATTTCAATCGGGCCGATATTGGTATTCTGTTTGCCTCCGGTCAAGAGCTAGCCGGGTTTTTCGATATTATGCCGAAGCCGAAGATCACTATGGGGAACGATTTAAAATATCGAACGGTCGTGTGGAATCATTTGCGTATAGCCGCGATAGAATCAGGCTTCGGCGCAAAAAACGTACAAAAGGCGACGGACGTTATGATCAAGGTATTTCGACCACTTCGTATTTTAAGCGCTGGTTTTGCCACGTCACTCGTTCCTGAATTAAAAAAAAATCAACTGGTGATTTGTGACCGTTTGATTCGTGCTTTAAATGGCGATGTTATCGATTTTCGAAGTCGGGCTCTAGGCGCTCCGGATTTCCAGTCGGATGAAATTCATGGCGCAAATAGCCCGGAAAATGAAATTGATCCTTCCTTTATCGAGGCACATCCTGTTTTGTCTTCCGCGGAGTATCAAAAAATGGAAAAACGTTTTGCGTCCGGCACATTATTATCCCTCAAGGATATCCCTGCATCGATTGAAAAACGGGAATCGATTGCGAAAAAATATGGGGCTTCCCTATGTGATAGAGAAACATGGCACATCGCTAATATTTGTATACAGGCGGGTATTCCCTTTTTGTCGCTCCGTATTATTACGGAAGAATTAAAGGAATTATCGAAGCCTGTCCATAAAATGAAAAACAATTCGGATTCCATGTCGCGATGGTTGGGTGCTCTCGTTGGTACCGTTATGAAGAATCCGAAGGGGTTGGTTGATATTTTCAATAATCGGCAAGACTTGTTAATCGCTTCCGATGAACTCGGTAAAATGATTCGGGATATAATATAACAAGATTATATCGGAGCTTTGTCAGTAATGATGTTTAATGGAGAAAAAAAATGAATAGAGCCAAAATGTGGGGATTGTTGAGATTATCCCTGGCTATTGTATTTATATCTTGTGGTATGTCTTTAATGGCACAGCCGCCTATGGATGAATTGATGGGACCTGGTGGCCCAGGCGGGCCCGGTGGAAGTAATACTGTTTCCGGACCTCCTACCGTTTCTGATAAAGGCGCTATTGGAATTCAGGCTCTAATTTATGGGGATACCTATTCCATCCTTCGTATTGATTTTACTAAAATCGACTATGAAATGATCGATAAATTTATGAACGACTTTATTCATAATGCAATCGGATCGGTCGTCAATAAAGATAAATATCTGGTCAAACTACGCGAAAAACAGAAGGAAGACATTAAAAACGGTATTTCCAACATGTTAAAAAAATTAAGAGTTGAAATAGAAAACTCCATGTGGAAAAATGGTATTGGCGAGATGTATTATATTGTGTATGGCAACAGTTCCGAATACACAACATGTTTAGTCTATCCATCCGATGGTTTATCCGATTCCGAGAAAAATGGTTTAATTAATGAAATCGATAAAAGATATTCTCCTGTTACCACCTTCGAACGATTCGGCTTTATCATTGCCGTTACATCTGATTCTGTTGCCAATAAAGCCATTGAAAAAGAAGAAGAAGTTCATCTCCTAAAACAAAAGGGACAAGGAAATCAAGGCCAAAATATGATGGCTGCCTCCAATAAATCGGCTACTGCTTCGAATGAAGAAGAAGATGACGAAGATGCGGATGTTGAAACGGATCCTGTTAAACTGCGACGACAATTGATTGTCCCTAAAATTCATGATCGGTTTATGAATCCTTCCGACAAAAAAAATGAAATGGTAACCGAAGCACTTTTAACAACAAGAGGCTCGGCAATAACGTTCGTAATTAAAGATGAAGCTGCCTTCCTTGAATCCATTTCCAATTTTAAAAAGAATGGTCTCGATATGCCGGATATTGGCATAAAGAATGTCATTACAACCAATAAAGGAAGCTTTAAATGGGCTACATTTAATGTATCTCTGGTCGATTCACCTTCCTTCATTTTTCTAATGAATTTTAAGGACACCAAAAGTGCTTCCGATATGAATAACGCTTTCACCGAAGCTATTGCCGGAATGCAGTCCGGAATCAATACGTCGATTGAGGCTAGCTTAAAGAAAATGAATCTCCCCTTTGTCAGTAACCCATTTGCTGTTATGTTAGGCACTTTCTTTAAAGAAATCAAACCAAAATATAGTGGAAATCAATTGGCCATTCAATTTAATTTTTCTACTCTAAAAAAGAATGCGGCCATGTTCATTCCCATCTTTGGTGGTGTTCCAAGTAAACCTCCGAAGAAGGGAGGCGATAAAGAATTCGATTGGCAGGAAGACGAAGAAAATTCCGCTCCTGCCAATGGTGATAAAAAAGCCATGACAAAATCTGATGATAAAGAAGCTCCTGCCAATAACAAGGCCGAAGATAAAAAAGCTTCCAAACCGGAAGACAAACCTAATGCCAAACCGGAAGACAAACCTAATGCCAAACCGGAAGATAAACCTAACGCCAAACCGGAAGATAAACCAACTAAAAAGAATGATAATACTGATGAAGATCCTTTTGCATAATTGAATAATTGTTAAAAGGGAAATAGGGCCATGATTTTAATATATGGCCATGATACTAATATTTCCCTTTTTCAAGGCAGTTATTCTTGAATCTCTATTGATACAGTTCTTTTTATTTATCTAAATGTTCACTCCCTTCTTTTTGTAGTGATTAAAATTTGTAGTGATTAAATTATTGTAGTGATTAAAATATTGTCCTATTCCCTATTTTATGAATAATGAAGTTCATAAAATAGTGTGCCCCTACTTCCAATAAATTATTATTCTGCTATCATATATCATGTTAGATGAACGGGGCATGGCGCAGTCTGGTTTAGCGCGTTTGACTGGGGGTCAAAAGGTCGCTGGTTCGAATCCAGTTGCCCCGATTTTTTTTCTATATGACATTTTCTATTTTGGTATTTAGTTTCTCTTTATAAATTGAATTGATTTCTTTATTTGTATCTTCAAAAAATAGAATCAAAAATTTTTCTGCTGTTTCCAGGATGGTTTGATAAAATCTGTTGTATTTTTGACAGACTGTGCTGAAACGTGAATGTCTCGTCCTGTGTTTTTCAGGATTGAATACCATGTATCCTGTCTGTATCCTGTAACCGTTCACGGATATAAAGTGAAACCACAAATATAAAGTGATTTTCACAGATAGTTTTTTGGCAAACAAACTTTTTTATGATAAAATTATTTATGATCACAGATAAAATGTTTCGTTTGTTATTGTAAAATGTTTGTTATTGTAAATAATTGTATTTTACAGCAGACTATCTCTGTTTATCTGTGATATCCGTGGTTCCAAAATCGTTTGTGAATGGTTACTGTATCCCTTCAAATTTCCATATAATACGATGCTGTTTTATCTATACTGTATGACGTTATAAATTCGGCATTTCCTGGGAGAAGAAACGTCTCGTCCGCATTCTCTAAACAGACGTCTTCCCTGTTTTGAAAAATAGACTTTTAGAACGACCTTGAGTATCTGTTTAACAACAGATTCTAAACAGAACCAAAATTTTATAAATTATTCTTTACCACTATTGAAATACAAAAATAAATCTATACAATTTTAATGGCTCTATTTACTGAAGTTTTTGTATCGTTTAAATTAAAGGGACCGATCTCTATGAAGACTCTATCTATTGTTAAAATATTTTCAAATGGAACATTTTTTCTATTGTTCTGTATAATGTTTCTACTGGCAAAACAGACATTTTCAGTGGAACGAATTTTCATTGAGGCGGAATCATTTCAGAAACTTGGTGGTTGGGTGGTTGATCCCCATTCCATGTCACAGATGGGTTCCTCCTATATAATGGCACATGGATATGGCCGGCCCGTGGCAAACGCGGAAACGGATATCGAAATTCCAACGGCCGGGCATTATTATGTTTGGGTCAGAACCAGGGACTGGACTGCCATCTGGAAGCGCGGTACGCCAGCGGGCCGTTTTCAACTAAAGATCAATGGCAATCTTCTTCCAGAAATACTCGGGACAAATGGTACAGACTGGAATTGGCAAAAGGCGGGACATATTAAACTGAACTGCGGAAAATGCAATCTGCAACTTCAGGATATGACCGGATTCAACGGACGTTGTGATGCTATTTATTTAACGACCGATTTTAACGAGATACCGGAGAATGAAAAAGCGAAGTTGGCCGAATTTAGAAAAAGAATAACTTCGATCACACTTCAAGACTATCCGAAACAATTCGATGTTATCGTTGTTGGCGGGGGCATATCGGGAATATGTGCTTCAGAAGCTGCGGCACGAACCGGTTCACAAGTTTTACTCCTTCAAGATCGTGAAATGCTCGGAGGATGTAACAGTTCGGAGATTCGGGTCGGATTAGGAGGACATATTAACATTGCTCCCTATCCGAAACTGGGGGAAGTCGTTCGTGAAATACAGCCAATTTATGGAAGTGGCGGCACCTATCCCGCCGAATATTATGAAGATGCACGAAAGGAAATTCTCTTCCGAAGGCCAAACTCCAATTGCAAACTAATGCTGTGTGAACATGTTTACGGAATCGAAATGGATAAAAAGGATCAGAAAAAGATTCATTCTGTCCTGTCGCGTAATACCCATACAGGAGTTGAGACGCGATTTATCGCTCCCATTTTTATTGACGCAACAGGTGACGCGGTTCTCGCTCGTATGGCTAATTGTGAAGTGATGTATGGTCGTGAAGCACGAAGCCAATTTAATGAAATCAATGCCCCATTAAAGTCTGATCGTCAGGTTATGGGCCATTCTGTTTTATGGTATGCGCGAAAACAGAAGGAACCGGTCGCGTTTCCCGATATCGATTGGGCCATTCCTTTCGACGAATCCAATGTCTATTATATTCGTGGGGGAGATTGGGAACAGGAAGCTGGCCAGTATAACGATATGGCCAATGAAACAGAATATATCCGCGATTATGGACTCCTCTCTATCTATTCCAACTGGTCCTATATTAAAAATCATTCGAAACGAAAGGTCGATTACGCCTTCGACCGAATTGACTGGGTTTCGCCTATTGGAGGAAAGAGGGAAAGTTATCGCGTTGTCGGTGACTACATTTTAACACAAAATGATCTTGAAAATCAAAAACCATTACCGGATCAGACAGCGGCTATTACCTGGGATATTGATCTCCATTTTCCCGATCCGGATAATGTGGCGAAGTTCGGAGAACCATTTCGATCCTGTGCCTATCATCGTGGATTTGGAGCCCCATATCCGGTTCCCTATCGTTGTCTTTATGCCCGCGATTGCCATAATCTGTTTTTGGCAGGACGCCATATCAGTACCTCCCATGTCGCCTTCGCCGCTGTTCGTGTTATGCGTACCCTCGGTATGCTGGGGGAAGTCGTTGGTATGGCCGCATCTATCTGTCGTGAAGAACATGTCCTTCCTCGTGACATCTATGAAAAACATCTCGATCGACTCAAGTCCATGATGAATAATGGTGTTCCACCTTTACCAACGTATCATGCGTATGATAATGGAATGGTCGAAAAATATCATTTTAAAGAACTAGGTATGATCAATATATCGAACAATCCGACCCAATTGACTCCTCGTGTGAAAAAGGCTATTACCGATTTGGGGATGATTCACCGAAAAGAACATCCACAACTACGTAAACGAAACACTCTAACGACAATCAAGATTACCAATATATTCGACTATTGCGCTAACAAGGAACCGAAGAATGATTTTGAACTCGAACAAGGTTCCATTCTCTTTACCGGAGAAAATCTTAATCTGTCACAAGACATTATATTGAACGGATCGTACAATGTTGTTAATGTTGCAAAAGGTCCTGTAACGTTCTATGGTATGTTATCGGGAACTGGGGCAACATTCGTCAAGTCGGGTAAAGGAACACTTGTTCTTGAGAATGGCCTTTCTTTTCCCAATAATACCGAGGTAAAAGAGGGGACTTTACAGTTAAACGCGCAATCGACAAAAACAGGAATAATCTGTGTTGCTTCAAATGCCATTTTATTCTGTAATGCCAGAAACGCATTGGGAATCTATGCCGAAGAGAAAACCTTTCCCGATTCATTGATCGTTCATGGAACGTTAAAGGGACCGGCCAACGAACATGTCAATCTCGGAAATGTTATTCTCGAAGGTGGAAATGTCATCAGTGATAATGGACGTGGGTCCGACATTCTTGGGAATTTCTGTTTTGCAGGTAAATTAACGGCCCGTAATACCAATTCTATTACCGCACAACGTATTTCATTTCGAAATGACTCTAATTCCGTTAATGGAGAAAGTGGACTCTTCGACATACCAAGTATAAATGATGTTCTAAACATTACTTCCGAACTTGATACATTTCATGGAAATGCAATATTGCGTAAAGAGGGTAATGGTACTTTAATACTGTCAGGACGACTGCTTGCTCCTCTTCCAATAGAAATACACAAGGGTTCCCTAATTCTTGAGAATTCCATTAATACAGGCTCCATAACAATCGCTGGTTCATTGATTCTTCATAAAGGAGATCAAAAGGTAAATGGTAATTTAACGATTCTTCCCGGTGGAAAAATCGTTATCGACGCAAATGTACTCGCAAAATGTTCAAAAGAGAATCCGGCTATAAAGGTCATTGGTAATGTTGTTGGAGACTTGAATTACGAAATTGTGAATAATAAAGACAATATTCAATTTGATCGAAATCACCTTAATATAATAGGAAAATAGATCTCGATACCTTCCTCCCCGGCTTGACGATAGAGGCTGTTTTGAAGACAAGATTCTCTATAAACATTCAGTCGGAGA
>CAYUAP010000077.1:18649-24297 GCA_964442735.1 uncultured Planctomycetaceae bacterium
ATGGGTTCGGGATTACGGTTATGTTTTCCTCCCCGGCTTGACGATAGAGGCTGTTTTGAAGACAACATTCTCTATAAACATTCAGTCGGAGAATGTTCGAATGGGTTCGGGATTACGGTTATGTTTTCCTCCCCGGCTTGACGATAGAGGCTGTTTTGAAGACAAGATTATAATAATACAATATTTCAATCAAATTTTCTGTTTTCGGTTTTAATCATTACGGGCCCAAGCAGTCCGCTATCGCGCAGGGCATTTCCTTTATCAGGTCCACAAATAGTCCAGGTCTTCCGACTTTTTTCCGGTTGTCCGGCATCATAAACCAATCGATTAAACCATGTTCCCGTAACTTCTATTTCCAATTGATTATCACCCTTCCGGAGCATTTTGGAAATATCCAGCGAATATGGTTTCGTCCAAACGGTTCCTGCCAGGTTACCATTGACTTTAACAACGGCAATCATGGCGACATTTCCGAGGTCGAGAAGATAGCGGCTATCTCTGTTTATTTCGTTCCAGATAAAGGATGTTGTATATTTGACACTTCCGGAAAATGCCTTTCCTTCGGAAGAAAGGTCCAGATTTTTCCATGGTGCCAGTTTTAGAAGATGAACCGGATTTTCGATTCCATATCCCTTCGGGAAGGTCAAGGTCCATGGTACGGACAAGACCTGTTCTCCGCACTGGACATATTCCATTACGGTTGGATCGGCGAGAACTCCATGTTCCTTGTGAAACATTACAAAACAGGAACCATATTGAAAAAGATTAAGATCGAGTATCACTTTATTTTCCCTCTTTTTCAATTTAATCGATTGAACTTCACCTGTTACAGGATCCCATATTTCCGCCACTTTTGCATCAATTCGAAATTCGAGACTCCCTTTAAAATCTTTTCCTATGGGAGTACAAATGAAATAACAATCGGTCTGACCTACATGTCGATGTAACCAATTTATATCTTGTGGTCCGGAAACAACTTTAACATCAGGAGTAATTTTCAATGACTTTAAGACGTCTTCGATTGTGGTATTCGCATAAACAAAACCGGAACCGACTTGACGTTTGAATTGTTCTTCACCCTTTTTTCCCCAAATGGAATCAACTGAAGAATCGAATTGTTTTTGTGTTTCCGATCCTCCTGCCAATGTAGCAGGGCCTTGAGGTCTGTTTCCAACAATAATGGCCCCTGCACGTACAAGCGACTCCAATTTTTTCAGGGTTTCCGGAAGCATACGTGTTGTTTCCGGCAACCAGAGAACTCTATAACGTATTCCTTCCGGAGTGACAAGACAAGCATCTTTAACCGATAATCGATGGAGCAGAACATCCGGATTACAATAGTCGTATTTAAATCCTTCGGGAAAAGGAGCATTCTGATCCGGTTTATGATCTATTTCATCACCAAGATACCAGAGAACATCGGAAACAGGCAAACCACGTTCGAGAAGATAATTACATCGGGATAGATAATCGACAAAAACAGACAGATGTTTCCACCAGGTCTGTTTGCGAATAAATGGCGTTCCTATTTTCGAGCCCATCGAGGTTCCAGGAGGCAGGCCTTCAACCTGTGGATTATGGGTACATGTATGGAAAACACAATGGGTTACACCTTCAACGGCATTGATATTAAAGACCTCCTTGAGCATATTCCAATTTTCATCCCAGGTTAATTCGAAGGACGTAAATGCTTCAGAAGCTACACGTGGTTTTCCATAAATACGTGCCGCAGACACTGTTGGTTTAATCGGTTTGAAATTGAGCGAGCCGACGAATCCCCGGGAAAACGGTTGCCAAAATTCGCACATCGGAATGTCCGCATGTTTATAGTATTCGAGAATATCTGCCGGAACGATATCGCCTGCCGCCGTTTCATATTGAATGGTCAATCCATTTTGTCGAGCTAGTTCCGCCATACGACCATAAAATTCATTGGTAAAAAGTGTGTTTAATGTTCCGCGCCAGTCACGAAGAAATCGTTTCGATGTTTCATGATCATCTACAACATATCCGAAAACGGCAGGGAGCCAGGTTATCAGTGAATATTTATTTTGATCGAAAAACGTTTTATCCAGACCGGATGTCCACGTTTGTGTTTTACATTCCCAGCTATCAAGAAGTAAACCGTTTAGAAGACCACCGGTCAGTGGTCCCTTCGCGAGACGACCTATATATCCTGCGAAATGTTTCTCCGGACCTGTCTTGGAGAGTTTATTACATTCCCAACCTGTTCCTTCCGGAGGAGCGGGAGCATTACGGCGGCCTGCATTGACATGTCCTATACGGAGAATCGTCCATTTACCATCGGGAATTTCCCAGTTCAAATGACCTTGGACATCCATGTTTTTCGTAATATCAAGAATCCGTTTCGATTGAATAGAGGATTCACTTGACTGATTCGGATGATTTCCGGTCCGAAGCATACGACGTAAAGTCCAGCCTGCCTCTGATTCCCAATTATTAATTCGCGCTTTACCCGATAGTTTAATATATTCCAATCGCATATTCTGTTTGTTCGATATTGTAATACGAAATAATTTTGCACGGGTCTCGTCACAGGCAAATGTAATCGGTTGGTCGTCCTGCCAGCTACTTGGAGGCATTTCCGTATCGACGAGTGTTTTCTTCGTCCCATCGGACAATATTGCTATAACGGTCAAATGAATACCCGGTTCGTAACAAAAGGCATGTAAAAAACTCTGTACACCAGGAAGTGTCACAGACCGCAGTGTAACTTCATTGGAAAAAGAGGCGTCAATCCAATAGGGACTGTTTTCAGGAGACGGATTCAGATTAATCACACCATCGGCTCCTTTACCCAGACATTGGATCCAAGGCAGATTCGTTTGACTGCTGGTAACGGAATCGGGAACGAGTCGGTCCCATTCATCTCCCAATGGAGTCGGAAAAGCAAGAACGGCAATATCGCGATAGTCACGCCAATCTTCCTTCGACGGTTGCGGAACGGGAAGAAGAAGTTCGGTCGATTTGGTTTTTCCTTTTTCGACGGATATGGTACTATAGATTAAATTTCGCATAGCATTTTCCGGGGTAATCCATGGACCGCCGGACATAGCCCATCCTGGACAATTCTGCATGGTAAATCGAAGTCCGAGTCGTTTACATTCTTTTGCCGTATACTGAACAGCTTCATCCCATTTTTCACTCAAACAGGGTATTTGCGGTTCTACACCAGGCCACGGACCTCCGAATTGACCATGAAATAACTGAATTCCGGACAGACCGGCATTCGCAATCGCTTCCAGATCGGCGGTTATACCCTGAAACGAGACGTTACCGCCAATATAATGAAACCAGGTTTCCGGATGATAAACGAGTGGCGGTTTTTGAAATGCCAAACGATCTTCCGGACCGAACGGACGCATTAATTCCAATCGATCGGGAACGGCTGGAGACTGACCTTCGGCATATCCGTAAAAAATCAATATCAGACCAAAAATCAATAAAGAATACAATACTATTCTTTTCATTTTTTCCTCTTTAATTCAGGGAGATTGTTTTTGAAGATTTTTTGAAATACTTGTTTTCAAAATTTCGCTCTTTATTATACAAAACATGAATTGGGAAGTCAATCAGATTCGATATTTCACTTCATTCAAAAAAACAATAATTAACTACTGTACTTTATATGAAAAATATTATATATTGAACTGTAATTGTGTTTCCATGATTATATGAATCAATGTCTATACTATACGACGTTATAAATTTAGCATTTCCTGGATGCGCGGACGCCATGCCTGACGGCAGGCAGGTCTCGTCCGTATCCTCCAAAACAGGCGTCACGTCTGTTTTAAAAAATAGATTTTATAACGACCTTGGGTATATTTGCAAATTACTTCAAAAACAAGGAAAAGAATAATGAAGAAAAATTTATTAACACGAAGAACATTTTTACGTCAAACATTGGCAGGTGGAACCAGTCTGCCATTACTGACCAGTCTGATTGCCGTTCCGGCTATTGCTAAAACGCGTAATCCTTCCGAGAAGCTCAATATAGGGTGTGTCGGTATTATGAATCGTGGTGGTGCCAATGTATCAGGAGTTTCAAAAGAAAACATTATAGCGATATGTGATATAGACGACAATTATCTTGAGGCGGTTGGCAAACGATTCCCCAATGCAAAACGCTTTTTCGATTATCGGGAAATGGTGGACAAGATGGGCGATAAACTGGATGGTGTTACGGTCAGTACCGCCGATCATACCCATGCGCCCATCGCATTGGCTTTTATGCGTCGTGGAATTAACTGCTATTGTGAAAAACCGATTGCCCATACCATTGAAGAAGTTCGAGCCATGGTACAAGTGGCCGAGGAGAAAAAACTGGTTACGCAAACGGGTATTCAAATCCATGCGGGCGAAAATTATCGACGTGTCGTTGAGGCACTCAAGGGAGGAGCTATCGGAGAGATAAAAAAGGCGTGGCTATGGACTCCGGCAGGTGGCCGACGGTCTGTTCCGCCAGCCGAAAAGGAAATCTGTCCGAAAAACATTCATTGGGAACAGTGGATCGGTCCCACTCTCTGGCACGATTATCATTCCTGTTATCTGCCCGGTTCCTGGCGTTCATGGTGGGACTTCGGAAGTGGTCGATTCGGCGATATGGCCTGCCATTTAACCGATCTAATCTATTGGGCCGTTGGACTTGCCGGAACACTTTCCGTAAAAGCAACCGGCTCTCAATGTATCGATCCGACCATTGCTCCTGTCTTTATGGAAATAGATTATCTAATGAAACGGAAGAATTCGAAGGAACCGTTCCCCATGCACTGGACGGTCGGTAATCCACCCGCCATTCTCAAGAAAAACGGAATGCCTGAATGGACTCAAGGAATGATGTTCGAAGGTTCGGATGGTATGCTCCTAACAGATTATGATCGTAATCTGTTATTTCCAACGGAAAAATTTGATCAATATAAACGTCCAACTCGTTCTATTCCTTCATCGCCTGGTCATCATGAAGAATGGCTTCAGGGAATCCGCCAGAATAATCCGGCTATTCCGCTTTGTCCATTAAAATACGGTGCCCTCCTGACCGAAACTGCTTTTCTCGGAAACATCTCCTATCGGGTCGGTCAAAAAGAAATTCAGTGGGATGACAAGGCCATGAATATTACAAATGTTCCGGAGGCAAATGCCTTCTTGACAAAAAAATATCGGGAAGGATGGAATTTTCTCTCTTAATCAGGAATTCGAACATTCCGTCCTGACAATCTATAGAACATTCTATAGAACATTCTATATGACAAACTATATAACACTCGATAGAACAATCGATAGAATGAAAATTCCACCTATTTGACAGGTGGAATTTTCCATAAACAACAATATATACTGTACGACGTTATAAATTCGGTATTTCCTGGGAGCGCGGACGTCTCGTCCGCATCCTCCAAAACAGGCGTCTCGCCTGTTTTGAAAAATAGACTTTTATAATGACCTTGAGTATTCTATAAAATATTACTGTAAAATATTACTGAAATTTCCTCTCTGGTGGTTGTGAACACTTAAAAAACGGAGTTGACTGGAACGCGGACGCCATGCCTGACGACAGGCAGGTCTCGTCCGTATCCTCCAAAACAGGCGTCTCGCCTGTTTTGAAAAATAGACTTTTATAATGACCT